>JAMOQL010000087.1 GCA_027064025.1 Bacteroidales bacterium | reverse complement strand
CGCATATATAGTTTCTTACCTAAAGATCCTCCGGGATGAACTTTGGCAAAGTCATCTTTGGTAAAGCCCTTCTTATTTAATAAACAAACAGCAAGAGCATCTCCAATTACCAATTGAGCTGTTGTACTTGTAGTTGGAGCCAAATTATTTGGACAAGCTTCTCGTTCTATTGTAGCTTTTAATACAAAATGAGCATGCTTTGCTAGATAAGAATCTGTATTAGAAACCATGGCTATCAATTTATTTTCTCTACTTAAAATTAATGGAACTAGAACTTTTATTTCGGGAGTATTTCCACTCTTAGAAATACACAAAACAGTATCATTTTTTTGAATTATTCCTAAATCTCCATGAATAGCATCTGCGGCATGCATAAATATTGCAGGTGTTCCTGTAGAATTAAATGTTGCCACAATTTTTTGACCAATAATCGCACTCTTTCCAATTCCTGTGACAATTAACCTACCATCCGAAATAAAAATGGTATCTATTGCATTAACAAAATCAATATCAATATAGTTTGCTAATTTGTTTATTGCTTCAGATTCTTCTTTTATAGTATTGATAGCAATGTCTTTTATATTTTGTTGATTTTTTTCCATATAAAGTTTATAAATAAATTGTTCACTATAAAGATAATTGTTAACTTCGTTACAAAGGTATTCAAAATTTACATTACATCAATAACTGTTTTTAGCCTTAAATTTATTTTTAAATTATGACATCAGAATTATTACATAAGAATCTACAAAAATATTTTGGTTTTGACCAATTTAAAGGAGAACAAGAAAAGATTATACTCAATATTTTAAATGGGAAAAATACTTTTGTGTTAATGCCTACTGGTGGAGGAAAATCTCTTTGTTACCAACTTCCAGCATTAATGCAGGAAGGTACAGCTATTGTCATATCACCTTTAATTGCATTAATGAAAAATCAAGTTGATGCTCTAAGAGGCTATTCTTCTGATGATTCAATTACTCATTTTTTAAACTCATCTTTAAACAGAGCAGATACTGCCAGAGTTAAAGACGATGTTGTTTCGGGACGAACAAAATTACTATATGTTGCCCCAGAAACCCTTACTAAAGAAGATAATTTAGAGTTCTTCAAAAGTTTTAAAATTTCTTTCTTTGCGATTGACGAGGCTCATTGTATTTCCGAATGGGGACACGATTTTAGACCTGAATACCGAAAAATAAGACAAACTACCGACAAAATTGGTCAAGTACCTATTATTGCATTAACAGCTACGGCCACTTTAAAAGTACAGCACGATATTCAAAAAAATCTAGCCATAACTGATGCCGATGTTTATAAAGCCTCTTTTAATAGAGAAAATTTATATTATGAAATTCGACCAAAAGTTAATGCCACAAAAGAAATTATCCGAATAATAAAAAATAATCCTAGAAAATCTATAATAATATATTGTTTAAGCAGAAAGAAGGTCGAAGAAATTGCAGAAACACTTCAGGTTAATAATATTAATGCTTTAGCCTACCATGCCGGAATGGATGCAGCAACAAGAGCATCGCACCAAGATCAATTCTTAATGGAAGATGTTGAAGTTATTGTGGCAACTATTGCTTTTGGTATGGGAATTGACAAACCAGATGTTAGATTTGTGATTCATTACGACATCCCCAAAAGCTTAGAGTCCTACTATCAAGAAACAGGACGAGCTGGGAGAGACGGTGGCGAGGGTCAATGTATTGCTTTTTACTCATATAAAGATATTCAAAAATTAGAAAAGTTTATGCAAGGAAAGCCTGTTGCGGAACAAGAAATAGGCAAACAGCTCCTTTTAGAAACCGCTTCATTTGCCGAATCGTCTATTTGTAGAAGAATCACTCTGCTAAATTATTTTGGTGAGCAAATCGACGAATGTGGAAATTGTGATAATTGTCTACATCCAAAAGAAAGATTTGAAGGAAAAAAATATGTTACTTTAGCTTTAGAAACGATTGTGGAAATGAAAGATAAGTTTAAAGCAGAACTTATTGCAGAAGTCTTAGTCGGTTCGGAAAATTCTGAAATAAAAGCTTATAAGCTTGATAAATTAAAGAATTATGGAGCTGGAAAAGAGAAGGATTCTAAATTTTGGACTTCGGTTTTACGACAATGCCTTTTATCGAAACTTGTTGATAAAGAAATAGAAAATTATGGATTAATTAGACTTACCGAAAAAGGAAAGGAATATTTAACAAACCCTTATAATTTTACTTTAATTAAACATGTTAATTATGCTGACAGTGAAGAAGAAGCATACAATAATACATCAATAAATTCAGCAGGAGATCCTCTCCTAGTCTCATTACTTAAAGACTTACGAAAAAAAATTGCTAAACAAAAAGACATTCCTCCGTATGTCATTTTTCAAGATACTTCTTTAGATGAGATTTCTATTCATTATCCACTCACAAAAGAAGAATTACTCAATATTTCGGGCGTCGGTTCTGGTAAAGTTGATAGATATGGAAAAGATTTTCTAGAATTAATTAATAATTATGTAGAAGATAATAATATTGAACGTCCAGATGACCTTGTAATAAGAAGTATAGCCAATAAATCTGGTGATAAATTACAGATTATCAAATCTGTTGACAGAAATGTTCCTTTAGATCAAATTGCAAAATCTCTTGGGATTGAGATAGAAGCACTTATTAAAAAACTTGAAGCAATCGTATATTCGGGTACAAAACTCGATATCAACTACTATACTGAAGAAGAGATAGATGAAGAAAAAATAGATGAGATATACGACTATTTTATGGATGTCGATGACGAAAATATAGACGATGCTCTAGCCGAATTTGAAGAAGACGGTTTCACCGAACAAGAAATCCGTTTAGTGCGTATTATGTTTATATCCGAAATAGCAAATTAATATACAAACTAATAAGTCTGAAAACCCTACTATTTCAGAATATAAAGTTTATAAATTCCTATAATTTGTTACTTTTGTAGCTAAAGTAACTTTGTATATGAATATCAAAAAAATATTAATATTAATTTTAGGAGTTTATTTAATCCTTTTATCATCTTGTACTTCAAGAAAAAAAATACTGTATCTACGTAATTCATCAACCGACTCTACCACCTATTATAAGTCCTTTACCGAAGAACATAAGATTGTTAGTGGAGATGTTTTATATATTAATTTCTATTCTTTCAATAAACCACTATCCGAAATATTTAATCGACAGCAAGGCAATAATCGTACATATTCTATGTGGAATTCTGCTGCAAATGTATATGTAAATGGATTTTCAGTTAACGATTCGGGCTATGTCTTACTGCCTATGATTGGTAAAATAAAGATCGATAATCTGACTATTAACCAGGCAAAAGACGAAATACAAAATAAAGCTAAAGCTTATGTTAGCGATGTTACAGTTATTGTAAAACTCTTAAATTACAGATATACGGTTATCGGAGAAGTTACGAGACCAGGAACCTTTACTAATTACAATGATAAACTCACAATTTTTCAGGCTATTGCTAACGCAGGAGAAGTTACTATTTATGGAAACAAAACTAAAACGAGTATTATTAGAGAAACTAAAAAAGGTAAAATAGTCATTCCTGTCGACTTTACCGATGTTAATATTTTAGCATCTGACATATATTATATTAAACCTAACGATATTATTTATATCGAACCAATAAGGTTTAAATCTTTTAAACAAAATTTACCCAATATTGCACTATTGTTTTCGTCCATTACGACAACAATTATAGTACTTAACTTTATGAGCCGACAATGAAAGATTTAAAAATCGACAATAATATTATTCAAGAACAAGAAGATACGATTGATATTAAGAAGTTTGTTTTCAAAATTCTTTCCAATTGGTATTGGTTTGTGTTAACTGTTTTTCTGGCTTCTTCTTTGGCCTATTTTATCAATAAATATACAGATCCTGTATACTCTATACAAGCCAGTATTTTAGTTCGAGATAAAAGTAATTCTATGACTTCTGGAGTAGATAATATTTTGAACGAACTAGGAATGTTTAAACGCATTAGAAGAAAAAATGTAGAAAATGAAATTGGGATACTCAACTCATACACCCTTGCTAGGAGAACAATTGAGGAACTAGATTTTCAAATATCTTACTTTAGTATTGGTCGAATTCGAGAACCTGAGAATTATAAAGAAGCTCCATTTTATGTTGTTATAGACACCAATAAAATTAATATAAAAAACCAACAAATATTTTTAACACTCAAAAACACAAAATCTTTTCATATTCATATCGATGCTAGAAATATTATAGATAAAGATTTAAATTTTGGAGAAAGTTTAAACACAGAGAACTATAATTTTACAGTTTATTCGAATGGTTTTAGTATGGATTCTATTAAAACTAACGAATATTACTTTATAATTAATGACATTAATATACTTACAAATCGATATAAATCAAAAATAAAAATTGAAACAAGCGACAAAAAAAGTTCAATTCTCTACCTTACTACTACAGGTAAAGTTGTGCAAAAAGAAGTTGATTATTTGAATAAACTCTGCGATGAATATATTCAAATGGATTTAGATGAGAAAAATGAAATTAGTCATAAAACAATAAAATTTATTGATAAGCAATTAGATAACATTACCGATTCTTTGAGAAATGTGGAGAATAACTTACAAGACTTCAAAGAAAGTAATAAAACAATGGATTTAAGTATCGAAGGTCAGAGTTTATATAAAAAACTAGAGAAATTAGAAAATTCTAAAGCCGAATTTGTTGTTAAAAACAATTATTACAACTACCTAATTAAATACATAAAAAGCAAGAATATTACTAGCGATATCATAGCCCCCTCTGTTATGGGAATTAACGACGAAGCTTTAAATAAGCTTGTCGTACAACTAAATACTTTAGCCTCGGAGAAAAGTTCAATATCGTACGGTTCAACCGATAAGAATCCGGCTATTAATATGTATGACAATCAAATCGAAAATCTAACAAATTTGATATTAGAGAACATCAATAGCACACTAAATTCTTCGAATATTGTTTTAACAAATCTTGAGCAAAGAATAAGTAAAGTTGACAAAGAAATTCGTAAGCTCCCAATTACCGAAAAACGTTTAATAAATATTAAAAGAAAGTTTGCTTTAAACGACGAAATCTACACCTTCCTCCTTCAAAAACGTGCCGAAACAGGAATAGCCGAAGCATCTATCTCTTCCGAAAATAAAATCCTAGATTACTCTCGTGTTGACAACGCAAAACTACTTAGCCCGAAAATAAAACTCAATTATATTATTGCAATTATCATTGCTTTACTTATCCCATTAATGTTTATCATAGTTATTGACTTTTTTGATAATAAAATTCACGAACGAAAAGACATTGAGCGAAAAACAAATATCCCAATAATTGCAGAAATTGGACACAATAATAAAAACTCAGACCTTGCTGTCTTCGACTATCCACGTTCTTCTATTTCCGAATCGTTTAGAAAATTAAGAACCAATCTAAAATATGTACTCATCCATAAACAAGACGGTCCTATTGTAATTTCAGTAACCTCTACCATTAGTGGCGAAGGCAAAACCTTTACAGCCATTAATACCGCTTCGGTAATAGCTGCTTTAGGTAAAAAAACAATTATTTTAGGACTTGATTTACGTAAGCCTACACTTCATAAATATTTTGATTTTGAAAACGAAAATGGGATAAGCGAATACCTTACCCACGATAACGATTACAACAGTATTATCAGACCAACTCAAATTAATAACCTTTCTGTAATTCTTGCAGGAGCAATTCCTCCAAACCCTGCCGAATTGATTGAGTTACCCGAAATGGAAGAATTAATCCAAAAGCTTAAAAAAGATTACGATTATATCATTCTTGACACCCCCCCTGTCGCATTAGTTACAGATGCATTATTGTTATCTTCTTTTGTTGATATTAACCTTTACGTTATTCGTCAGAATTACTCTAACACTTCTGTTATTGAGTTTATCAATGAAATAAGCTTGAAAAATGAAATTAGTTTAAATATTATTATCAACGACATAAACATTAGTGGATATTACTCGTACAAGTATAACTATAATTACAAATATGGAGGAGGCTATTACAGCCATAACTATTACGATGAAGACTATAAAATGCCTTTCATTATTAAACTATTCGAAAAACTAAAAAAGAAAAGAAAAACTAAAAAAGCATAAAAACAAACCCCAAAATAATAAAATTCTCAGATGCAAAATAATAATAAACTGATATATAAATCAGAGACCAAACCCGAATGGAATATTACGTCTTCTGATAAAAAATACTCAACACATATTACTATTTATAACGATAATATTGTTCACCTAGATGTTATCGGAATAATTAACGAAAAAAACCTTACCGAAGTATGGGGCAAAGCAGAAAAAATTATTTTGGAAAGATTTAGCAATCAAAAATATTTTTTGATTCATAATTATAATGAATTAGAAAATGCGAGTGTATCTTCCAGAAACAAATATATTCATTGGGTAAACGATAATATCGAAAATATAGAAACCATATATTTTTACAATGTCAGTCCAATTTTTAAAGCTATTATTAAAACAGGAAAATTATTATCTAATAAACTAGAAAATACTTATATTTTTGATTCTTTCGATCAAATTATTAATAGTATCAACCACCAATCACAAAATGCAAATCTATTAATTGAAGATCATTTTTGGGAAATTAACAACAAATTCTTTTTTAATAATAAAAAATATATAACCAGACAAAAATGGACTTATACACACTCTAGTAAACGTAGTAAATACGAAACCTACTTAATTAATGATAATATTTTTATTCGAAGATTTTATGGGATATTAGAAGATGATACAATGCCCGAAATTACGAGTAGTTTTGATATTATTCTAAAAGAATTAGGATTAGAAAACTCTAAATATCATTTTTTTATAGATTTTTCCAATGTTAATGAAATGACTCTATCATACCGAAAACAAGGTTTACAGTGGTTTCTTAACAATAAGGATTTATTAATCACAAGTGGTTTTTTCAATTTAACAACACTTCTTAAAATTCAATTAAAAATTGCACGAAGCCTCTTCCCTTACACCCACTTTGTAAAAAGAGTATTTATCCTCGATCATCTCGATGAAGTATTTTCAAATATTGAGCAACCCAATTATTTAGAAAATGAAAAGCTTAAATTTTCAAGAGAAAATTATAAAGAATTTTCTAAAGAAGAACTTGTTTCTGAGATTGAAGATTTACATCATAAAATAGATATTCTAGAAAAAGATAGATCTACCGAAATTCAAGAGATTTATTATAAATTAGGACGCGTAACTTGGGACGAAAGTTATAATTTTTCGGAGGAAAATATTGATTTATCTAACAATCCATACGCAGATGTTCACAATGCGTTAATTATTGTACAGAAGGACATTAAAGAAATTCTGGACAAAAGAGATTCTCTTATCGAAAAAGCCAATGAATCCGAAAGATTAAAATCATCTTTCTTATCCAATATGAGTCATGAGATTAGGACACCTATGAACTCTATCCTAGGATTTACAGAAATTCTATTAGATCAAATAACAGATAAAAATCAATATAAATTTTTATCGATAATAGACAGAAGTTCTAAACACCTTTTATCTATTATTAACGATATTCTAGATATTTCGAAAATACAATCTGGAGACTTTAAATTAGTTTATAAACCATTTGATATTGATACGCTAATTTTTTCAATAATTGAAGAACAACAAATCAATATTAAAGATAAAAAAATTAAGCTTTCGGTATCTGAGAAAAATGGAATCTCAATCAATGCCGATCAATTAAGAATTAAACAAATCTTAATTAACCTTATTAGTAATGCCATAAAATTCACGAATGAGGGGAGTATTGAGGTCGGATATCATTTTAAAGAAACTTTTATTGAATTCTTTGTAAAAGATACGGGGAAAGGAATTAACATAACCGACCAAGAATTTGTATTCGATAGATTTAGACAAGTTGACGAAACGATTACTCGACAATACGAAGGGACAGGTTTGGGCTTATCTATTATAAAATCATTAGTAGAGTTGCACGGAGGAATCGTTAAACTAGAATCTAAAATTAATGAAGGATCAAAATTCTCTTTTACAATTCCAATTATCAAATTTACACCTCAAAAAGCAAATAAAACAATTCTGGTTAATCAATTTGATTTAGAGATATATAACAAAACAATTTTAATAGCAGAAGACCAAATAGAGAATTATATTTACTTGGAAACCTTACTTAATAAGAATCAAAATAATATCATAAATACAAAAACAGGTAAAGAAACAATTGATGTATTTAAGATGAAAAAAATTGACCTTATATTAATGGATATTCAAATGCCAGATATCGATGGATTTGCCTGCACAAAAGCGATAAGGCAACTAGATAGCTCGATACCTATAATTGCTCAGACAGCCTACTCTTCGGAATCTGACAAAAGTAAGGCTCTAGAATCTGGCTGTAACAATTATATTTCTAAACCCATAAAAAAGCACGAACTATTCAAAATATTAAATCAATTTTTAATAAAATAACGCTTGTTCAACTTTAGTCATATTACCAACAGAATCGGAAACTTTAATTATTAATTTTCTATTCATATTTAATTTCTCCAGATATTTATTAATATTATAAACTAATTGCTTCGATTTATAATCGTATTCTAGCAAAATCCATTTACCATCAATAGTTCCTCTATAGCTTGAAATACCAGATAAATTATCCGAAATTTTAATTACTAAATTATGATTATTTGCTTCGAAATCTAATTGCTTAATTTCTACATTAGGAGCAATAGTATCGATAGCCAGCGAATAATTACCAAAATACCTATTGTGTGCAGTCAAAAACCCCCCATCGAGCTTGGTACTTAATGCACTTATTGATTTACCCTCAACTTTAACAATCACAACTTTGTTAAGTAAATTCGATTCAATATTAGGCTTTTTAATCTTAATTGACATTGATTTTTGAAGAGGCGTAAACTTATTATGAATATGGAAAACTTTTTCTCCTATTTTATCAGATTCATCGACAATCTGATAAGAAAAATTAATATCAGAATACAAAGCACCTTTAGGTAAATACATTTCAAAATCCTTAGTTTTAATAGAATGTTCAGTTTTATAACTAAATAAAGTTCCATTGTCAAATGAATTAGTTAAACTAGGTTTTGACTTATCACAAATCCGTTTTACAATAAACTTCAGAACACTTTTATTATCTTTAGAATCATAAATCTCAATTCTAACAGATTTACTTTGTTTACATTTTATTTGCTGATATTTACCATATACCGAATAGCAATTAAGACGATTACCAGGGTCAACAAATAACTTCTGAACCCTAATACCATTTTTCTTATATTCAGCATAATCTATATGCGAATTAATGTATCTACTTTGTGAAAACAAGAACTTCTCATTCTTATATTCATACATTAACTGATTATCTAAAAAATATTTTATTCTATTAACCCCTAACCTACTTTTTGTATTATTACCTCTATCTGTCGTTTCAATTCCCAACTCAAAACCATCGTAAACTAATATAGTATCATTAATAAAAAAATCCCCCTTTATTTTTCTTGGAACAAATTTCACTTTTGTTTGATTTTGATATACAACTAAAGTTTTAAAAATCGGTTTAATAGTATCTTCCACACTAAAATTAAATAGTAATGGATTGATGGGTTCCTGACTGGCCGTTTCTCTAATTTCGAAATGTAAATGAGGTCCCCCAGAGCCACCAGTATTACCAGAAAACGCAATCGTATCACCAGCCTTAACTTTCAGTTCATCTTTTTTATAATATTTATCGAACGAAAACGATTTTCGCTTATATTGTTCCGCTAATACTAAATCAGAAAATAGATTATTATAAGAACTCAGATGCCCATAAACACTAGTATAACCACTTGGATGACTGATATAAATTGCATGACCAAATCCCCAAGTAGAAACTTTTATTCGACTTACCCATCCATCTTGAACAGCAAAAACGGCTAAGCCCTCCTTTTCATTGGTTTTAATATCCATCCCCGAATGAAAATGATTGGATCGTAATTCTGCAAAACTCCCAGACAAATACATAGGAATATTTAATGGATCAAGAAATTGAACCTGAGCAGACAAAAAATTTGAAAAAAGAATAGAAATAATTATGAAAAACTTCATTAAAAACAGGACTTTAGACTTCGATTAATTAAATTATTTTTAGAATCTAAAGGTATTAAAAAAGGATTATTTAATATTTATGATTCTAGAAAATAAATATTAGTTGTTCACAAAATAAAATAGAAAACTTTATAAAATGAAAAAAAACACTTATTTTTGTTTTAACAGATTAGATTTATAAAGTTATGTTTAAGCTATATCAAGATGAAATTCAGCGCCTAATTTCAAATATTGAAGATTTGAAACTAGCATTAAGCCAGAATAAACTTGAGTTAGAAAAACAAACAGATAGAAATAATCAATTAGAAACAATAGTAAAAGAAAAAGAATTAATAATAGATGATATTGAATTAAAGTACAGAACTTTATTAAATGCAAAAGAAATAACAGCAGGGCTTGAAGGGAAGAATAATGCAAAAATAAAGATTAATACTTTAGTGCGGGAGATTGATAAATGTATAGCTCTTTTAAACGATTAATTTGAAATGGAAAGTGAAAAATTAACAATTCGTATAAATATTAACGAGCGGTTTTATCCATTAAAAATTGAAGCCAAAGACGAAGAAAAAATTAGAAAAGCTGCTAAAAATATAAATTCTATGATTGCAAAATATAGAGAAGTTTTTAGTGATAAAGACGGCCAGGATCTTCTAGCAATGGTTGCCTTACAGTTTGGAAAAAAAGTAATTGATTTAGATGATAACTTTCAACTAACAACAGTCGTAGACGATATTAAGACTCTAAATCGAAATATTGAACAGTTTATCAAAGAGTAGTCGTTCTTTAAAATATAAAATTAAACTGATTTGTTTGGCAAGTCAGTAAAAAATACTCCCGTATTTGAATCTTTAATCCAATTTTTGAAAAATCAACACTTTTCAATTTGGGGATAAGCTCTTGTTGTTAATGACAGGCCTCAATTCTGCTTGCAGAATCATTCTTCTGAATGTCAACAGTGGAAGTCAGAAACTTTTTTAGGCAGCCCCATTCATATCATATTTAGGATTTTTCCTAAAAATTATTAAAGATTTGATACGGGTTTTTTTGTGTCGTAAACATTATAAATTAAATATATAAAAACAATTAATTACAATTAAATAATAACTCATGGATGGAATAAGTATATCAATAGAAATAGCTGCTTTTATTATTGGCGCTGCCGTTTCGTACTTTGTATGGAATAAAGCCTTGGCAAAAAAAGCACAAAATGTAATAGACGATGCTACCGCCGATGCCGAAGTGGTTAGAAAAGATAAAATATTACAAGCCAAAGAAAAATTTCTACAATTAAAATCGGAACACGAAAAACATATTAATGATAGAAATAGCAAAGTACAATCTGCAGAAGCTAAAATTAAAAATCGTGAACAAAATCTTAATCAGAAAGTCGAAGACTTACAAAGAAAAAGAAAACAAACAGAACAATTACAAAAAGATTTAGAAGCAAAATTAAAGAGAGCCGATTCTAAACAAAAAGAATTAGATAAACTCCAGAATCAACACATTGAACAATTAGAAACTATTTCTGGATTATCTGCAGAAGATGCAAAAAAACAATTGATAAATACCTTGAAAGATGAAGCAAAGCACGATGCTATGAGCTTGATTAATGATATTATTGATGATGCAAAATTAACAGCTAGTAAGGAAGCTAAGAAAGTTGTTATCGAAACTATTCAAAGAATTGGCACAGAAGCATCTGTCGAAAATTCGGTTACTGTTTTCCATATCGATAGCGACGAAATGAAAGGTCGAATTATTGGTAGAGAGGGTCGTAATATTAGAGCCCTAGAAGCTGCCACAGGAATTGAAATTATTGTTGATGACACACCTGAAGCAATTATCCTTTCTGGTTTCGACCCCGTACGTAGAGAGGTCGCCAGATTATCTCTACATCAATTAGTTACCGATGGTAGAATTCACCCTGCAAGAATCGAAGAAGTTGTAAACAAAACTCGTAAACAAATTGATGAGGAAATTATCGAAACGGGAAAAAGAACTGCTGTTGACTTAGGAATACATGGTATGCACTCCGAAATAATTAAATTGGTCGGACGAATGAAATACCGTTCATCTTATGGACAAAATTTATTACAACATTCTAGAGAAACAGCCAATCTTTGTGCTATTATGGCATCGGAATTAGGCTTAAACCCTAAAGTTGCCAAACGAGCAGGTTTACTTCATGATATTGGGAAAGTGGCCGAAGACGGGGAAGAATTACCACACGCAATTTTAGGGATGAAACTTGCCGAAAAGTTTAAAGAAAAACCTGACGTGTGTAATGCGATTGGGTCTCACCATGATGAAGTAGAAATGACTTCGCTTTACGCTCCTTTAACTCAAGTTTGTGATGCTATTTCTGGTGCAAGACCAGGAGCAAGAAGAGAGATTGCCGAATCGTACATACAAAGGCTCAAAGATTTGGAAGCTCTAGCTTTAGATTATCCTGGTGTATTAAAAACTTACGCTATTCAAGCAGGTAGAGAATTACGTGTGATTGTTGGTAGCGAGAAAATATCAGATCAAGAATCTGAAACTTTATCATTCGATATTGCTAAAAAAATTCAAGATGAAATGACTTATCCAGGTCAAGTAAAAGTTACTGTAATTAGAGAAACAAGAGCAGTAAATTACGCTAAGTAAAACCAGTTTAGAATCCATAGAAAATCAACCAAGTCTATCTTATTAGGCTTGGTTTTCTTTTATTAAAAATTCCTTAGATTTAAGAATAAAAATATTATTTTTACATATTAGAATTAAATTATTTATAGATGAAAAATTTTGCCATTATTGGGCTCGGCGGTTATATCGCTATCAGACACTTACAAGCGATTTCGGCTACAGGAAACCATCTCATTTCAGCCTTAGATAAAAATGATAGTGTTGGAGTTATCGACAGTCATTTCCCAAATGCTGATTTCTTTACAGAATTTGAACGCTTCGAACGTCATGTAGATAAATTAAAAAGAACAAATCAAAAAATTGATTATGTTAGTATCTGTACCCCAAATTACTTACACGACTCTCATATTAGATTTGCGTTAAGACATGGAGCAGATGCCATTTGCGAAAAACCATTAGTACTCAACCCATGGAATCTAGATGCTCTTGAAGAAGTCGAAAAAGAAACAGGTCATCATCTGTATAATATTTTACAATTACGCCTACACGATTCTATCATTGCTCTAAAAAAACAAGTTGACGAAGGACCTAAAGATAAAATATACGATTTAGATTTAACATATATCACTTCTAGAGGGCATTGGTATTTTGCTTCATGGAAAGGTGATGCATCTAAATCTGGAGGAATTGCTACTAATATTGGAGTCCATTTTTACGATATGTTATCTTGGATTTTTGGCGATGTTAAAGAAAATACCGTCCACGTATACGAACCCAAAAGAGCATCTGGATATTTAGAATTTGAGCGTGCTAGAGTTCGTTGGTACCTCAGCGTCGATTATAATGCAATCCCCGACGAAATTAAAGCTACAGGAATGAGAACTTATCGTTCTATTAAAATGGAAGGTAAAGAAATTGAGTTTTCTGGAGGATTTACAGATTTACACACCCGAAGCTACGAAGAAATATTAAAAGGAAATGGCTTTGGTCTTAAAGATGCACGACAAAGCATACAAATTGTACACGATATTAGAAATGCTAAACCAATAGGTTTAAAAGGTGATTATCACCCTTTTGCAAAAAAAGAAATTGAATTTCATCCATTCTTAAAGAAATAATTTGTTAGAAAATTCAAACATATTAATAACTGGTGGCGCTGGATTTATTGGTTCAAATTTGGTAGAGTATTTTTTAAATCAGAACAATAAAGTTGTTTGTTTAGATAACTTTATTACAGGACGAAAAAAAAATATAGCCACTTTCTTGTCGAATCCTAATTTTGTATTAATTGAAGGAGATATTAGAAATTACGACACTTGTAGAACAGCAGTTAAAAACATAGATTACGTTTTTCACCAGGCGGCATTAGGTTCTGTACCCAGGAGTATCGAAGACCCCATGACAGCTACCGATATTAATATTGGAGGCTTTGTAAAAATGCTTTTTGCAGCCAAAGAGGAAAAAGTTAAACGCTTTATTTTTGCCGCTAGTTCTTCTACTTATGGAGATAGTACAAAATTACCCAAAGTTGAATCTGAAATAGGTTCTCCCCTTTCACCATATGCTATTACAAAGTTTGTTGATGAATTATATGCTAAGAATTTTTCTGATTTATACGATATAAAAACCATTGGATTGAGATACTTTAACGTTTTTGGTAAAAATCAAGATCCCGAAGGTGCTTATGCAGCAGCTATTCCATTATTTATTAAGCAACTTATCAACCATCAGTCACCTACGATTAACGGAGATGGTTCTCATTCAAGAGATTTTACATACATAAAAAATGTAATCCTAATGAATGAATTAGCGGCAACCACAGAAAACGACAATGCTTTAAACGAGATTTTCAATACTGCTTTTGGAGAAAGTAGTACTCTGAATGAGTTATTAGCATATTTAAAACAAAATTTATCGCAATATGATTCTGAAATTTCTCAAATTGAGAACTTTTATGGTCCTGAACGCAAAGGAGATATTCCTCATTCTTTAGCATCTATCGATAAAGCAAAAGAATTACTAAACTACCAACCGAAGTACTCATTACAAAATGGATTAAAAGAAGCTATCGATTGGTATTGGGAGGATTTAAAATAAGATGTTAAAAAAATATTTTAAATCTGATTTTATTAAAAATGTTTCCACTTTAGTTTCAGGAACAGTAATAGCCCAAGCCATTCCCATAGTACTAACGCCAATTTTATCTAGAATATATTCCCCTAAAGATTTTGGATTTTATGGATTTTATTTAAGCATACTCGGAGTTCTTACTGTTATTGCATCAGGCAGATACCATTTAGCTTTATTTATCACAAAAAACACAGCCAAAACCATTTATGTATTTAAAACTACAGTTGTTGTAAGTCTATTCTTTTCTGCTTTTATTAGTATTGTTTCTATTCTGTTTAGTCTTTATTATCCTAGCTTTTCGAATTGGTACTATATTTTGGGTTTAGCGGTATTAAATGCAGCACTTATTGAGGCATTAAATATTTATGCCAATATAAAAAGTGACTATAAAATAATGTCTTCAAATATGATTATTAGAAGTCTAATAGCCAACTTCTTTTTTATCATTTTAGGATTGTGGAGCTATGGAGAGAATGGATTAATGATTGGTTTCTTAATGGGACAAATTGTTCAAATCCTTCACTTCTATTACTATTATAAAGCCGATTTTACTTCTCATAAAATTAATTCTAGAATTATCAAAAAAACGCTCTTTACTTATAAAAACTTTCTAATCCATTCTTCAGTATCTGCATTATTAAACAATTTATCAATTCAACTTCCTACATTCTTTTTAAA
>JAMOQL010000086.1 GCA_027064025.1 Bacteroidales bacterium | reverse complement strand
ATTGGTATCTCCTTTCAAAAACCAAAGCAATTCATAAATAATAGACTTTAGATGCGTTTTTTTTGTTGTAACCAAAGGAAATCCTTTTTGTAAATCAAAACGCATCTGGTAACCAAAAATAGATTTTGTTCCAGTTCCTGTTCTATCACTCTTAACAGCTCCGTCTTCTAATACTTTTTCTAATAAATCTAAATACTGACGCATTATATCTTTCTAATTCTTAAATAATTATAGTACCCTGCCTGAATTAATTCCATATACAGACACAATCTTGTCAAAATTAAACAAATAATTAACATTCATTTTTTAAAGGTAAAGTTTTTTATTTACAAAAAAAGCTTTTATATTCGTTAAATTAATTTCCTATACTTGAAACAACTAAAGAGATAAGATGTCTAAATATTTTTTAAGTTTATTTTTTGCTTTCTTAATTACGTTTTCTTTTGCTCAAGAGACTAAGCTTAAAGGGATATATCAAGGCGATAACCTCTTTGTGATGAATCCTTTTTCAGCATCTGGAGTTGGGTTTTGCGTACAAGAAGTTAAAGTTAACAACCATGTCAGTACTGATGAAATAGCTTCTAGTGCTTTTGAAATTGACTTAACACAATACCATTTTAAGATTGGTGATGCAATCGAGATTATTATTAAACACAAAGCAGGTTGCCAACCCCAAATTATTAATCCAGAAGTTATTCAACCCAGAAGTACTTTTAAAGTTACTAAAATTGAAGTTGGAAGAGATAAAATACTTAGGTGGACTACTACTAGCGAAACAGGTTCGCTAAATTTTATTATTGAACAATACCGTTGGAATAAATGGGTTAAAGTAGGTAACGTCAAAGGGAAAGGAGGACTTAAGACCAACCAATACTCCTTTAAAATTATACCTCATTCAGGACAAAATAAGTTTAGAGTTAAGCAAGTCGATTACAGCAAAAAAGCACGTTATTCAAAAGACGCCATTTACAGAGCAATGTTGCCTCCTGCAAGCTTTAAAAAATCAGGAAATGAGATTAATTTTTCAACAACAACGATGTATGAAATTTATAATTATTACGGAAACATTGTTCTAAAAGGCACAAGTAATAAAGTAGATATCTCGAAACTAAAATCTGGTGACTATTTCCTTAATTATGATAATAAAATGGCTAACTTTAAAAAGAAATAACATATCTTTTTTTGTTGTTTTGCGTAAGCTTCATTGTTTTCATATTAATATTCATTTTATCAAGTAAACTATCTACAACTATGAAAAATAATTTTTGTGTAATAATGGCTGGCGGAATCGGAAGTAGATTTTGGCCAATGAGTCGTACTGATTTCCCAAAGCAATTTATTGATATATTAGGAACAGGAAGAAGCTTAATTCAACAAACCTACGACAGATTCCAAAATATTGTACCCACAGAAAATTTCTTGATAGTAACAAACAGTCTATACAAAGATTTAGTATTAGAACAACTTCCTGATCTTAATGAGAAACAGGTACTTTTAGAGCCGTTTAGAAGGAATACGGCTCCTTGCATTGAGTATGCTAATCAAATTATTCAAAAGAAAAATCCAGATGCCAATATTATTGTTACTCCTGCCGACCATTTAGTAATGGACAAAGTAGAATTTTCTAGAGTTATTAACCAAGGAATAGATTTTGTTTCCTCACAAGATGCTCTATTAACTTTAGGGATTAATCCCAGCAGACCTGATACAGGATATGGTTATATACAAAAAGATACAGAAAAAATCTCAAATATCGAAAACCTAAATAAGGTTAAAACTTTTACTGAGAAACCAAATATAGAAATGGCAAAGTTCTTTATCGAGAGTGGTGAGTTTTCCTGGAATTCAGGTATCTTTTTATGGTCTTTAAAATCAATACAAAAAGCATTTAGCTTATACTTACCAGAAGTTTTTCAATTATTTAATAATTATAAAGAAGACTACGGGAATGATACTGAAATAGAATCTATCAACAAAATATATGCAGAATGTGAAAATATTTCGATTGATTATGGAATAATGGAAAAATCTGACAATGTCTTTGTACTTGCAGCCGATTTTGGGTGGTCTGATTTAGGGACATGGGGTTCGTTATATGCTAACTCAAACAAAGACGAAAACGCAAATGCTATTAATGGAGAAATGAGCTTTCTTTTCGATTGTAAAAATAGTTTAATAAATGTTCCAAATAAGAAATTAGTTGTTGCTCAAGGCCTTGATGGTTACATTATAGTTGAATCCAACGATACATTATTGATTTGTAAAAAAGAAGATGAACAAAATATCAAACTATACGTCGAAGAGGTAAAGGAGAAAATAAATAATTCAAAATAATCTTTATTGAGATGAAAATTCAATGGAATAAAGCATATAGAAATAAGTACCTAATAGCAAGTGTAATATTTGTATTGATTGTTACTTTCTTTGATGATAATAATCTTATTGAACGTTTTAAACTTATAGAAGAATCCAATAGTTTAAAGTCTCAAATAGAATTTTACGAAAACGAAATCGGCGAGAGTAATCGGAAATATAAAGAATTAGAGACTAATTCTAAGAACCTTGAAAAATTTGCTCGTGAGGAATTCTTTATGAAAAAAGATAACGAAGAAGTCTATATTATTGTTGACCATAAATAATTTATTTATCTTCAGAAAAGGCAGTTAAGAAATATTCTTAACTGCCTTTTTTTGCTTCATTCCAGAAGGATAAAATTATTATATCTCTTTACTCCTTTTGAAAAAACTTTTCGGTTAATTTCCCAAAAACCACTAAAAATCTTTTTAAAAAATTAAAATAAAGTGAAATATACAATACAATCGAAAAAGTCCATAGTACAAATAAATTCATCCAATAGGTACTAATAGTTAATCCGAAAATATTTTTATATGAAGTATAAAAATGAGCAAACAAGAAATTAGATTCAGGTTCTTGATATATTGGATCAATCTTTTGATATAAATTATCTTTATACTCAGTTATTAATAACGCATTTTTATTTCTTACAAAATCAGATAAGGCTTGATTGTAATAATCTCTTTTTAACTGAATAAATTCATCCTTTGTATACTTTTCTTTTTGGATTTTTCGCATTAGCTCATCTTTCTTTTGATCTGCTTTTTTAGCTACTGCAACATAATAATTCTTTAATTTTGAGATATGCGTTTTAAGTTTCTTCCTAAATTCTAGCGAATAATCCTTTTTATTGATTTTTTCAATATCAGGGAAAATAAAATCATCTGAACGCCCCTTTTTAAGGAAAATCTCATTTTCTTTCCTTAATTCGTTTTGTAATAAAATAAAACCATGTTTAACTACGTCTTGTTTTTCTGGTTTATCTAACGAGCGATTAATATCGATCATTTTATTACTTAATGCCGTAGCCCAATAATCCTTTTTAAAGTTGGCATTACTTGCTACTTTATCATACTTAAAGAATAATTTTTCGAACTCATTATTTTTAAACTGATAAGTTGATAAAGCTTCATATGCCCACCTTGCAGGAATCATCTCACCATAAAATGGAATAGTTACTGGTGAAGTAATCTGAGGATTTAACTTCTCGAACTTAACCATTATTCCAGATAATATAATATTAGGAATAACTAAGAAAGGGATTAATATATATACGGTTACTGCGGTCTTAAAGCTATTAGAAATATTAAGCCCAAACAAAATAGAGACCATCCATGTACTAAATAAAACGAGCCAATATTGCCAATACATTCCTTTTATTTCCAAAATATAATTCCCTACCAAAACGAATAATACAGCTTGTATGGCTGATATTGTTAATAATATAGCAACTTTCGAAGATAAGTAACTATTCCAACTGAGGTTAAGAAATTCTTCTCTTTTCAGAATTAGTCTATCCTTTATGATTTCCTCAGCACTGACCGTTAAAGCAATAAAAATGGCCACAATTACTGACATAAAAATATATACTGGAAGATTATCATTTTCGCTAAAAATATAGCCTCTAGAAATATCAGAATCGATATTAAAATATTTAATCAAATAAGATAAAAAGAAAGCTAAAACAGGAGCTTCGAAGAAATTTATAAATAAATATTGCTTATTCGATAATTTAGACAAAATATCTCTAACAACAAAAACCTTAAACTGTTTAATATGCGTGGGTACTTTAAAAGGTACTTCGGGTACATTTTTAGAATTAATAGGATTAATAATCCCTTGAGTATTCTCGTCACTCAGTAGGTATTCTTTATAATATTTCTCCCAATCTTTCGGTTTTCTTTTTCTATGAGATGTTAAATTTCCATATTCATCAAGTATATTTGCTTCTACAATATTAAAAACTTGTTCAGTATTTACATTACCACAAACGTGACATTCAGATTCATTCCAATTAGCATGATGAGAATGAGTTTTAAAATAAATTACAGAATCTACAGGATCGCCAGAATAAATTAAATAACCTCCTGTATCTAGAATTAATAAACGATCAAACATTTTAAAAATGTCTGAAGATGGTTGATGAATGACTACATATATTAATTTACCTTTTAAGGCAAGTTCTTTTAGCAAATCCATAATATTTTCGGAGTCTCGAGAAGATAAACCTGATGTGGGTTCATCGAGAAACATTACGGATGGCTCTCGAATTAATTCGAGACCAATATTTAACCTTTTACGTTGCCCTCCAGATATTTTCTTATTTAAAGGGCTTCCAACTTTCATATCACGAATCTCGTACAAGCCAAGACTTTTAAGCATGTTAACCGTAGACCGTATTATTTGAAACTTAGAGAAATTTCCGAAGCATAATTTAGCATTGTAATACAGATTCTGAAATACAGTAAGTTCTTCTATCAACAAATCATCTTGTGAAACAAAACCAATAAGACCTTCTATTTTATCCTTTTCTTGATGAATATCTAGTCCATTAATTTTGACACAGCCGCTCGAAGGAGAATTATTCCCATTAAGAACATTTAATAAAGTTGATTTTCCAGCCCCACTAGCACCCATTATACCTACAAGCTTACCTGTTTCTTCAACAAAGCTCATTTTATGTACACCAACAACTCCTCCTTTAAAAACGTATTCAATATCCTTTACTTCGAAAGTAATTCTTTCTGTTACCTTATCCCTATTAAAGATACTTACAATATCGCTATAATAGATAGGACGAATTTTTGGATTTCTAATGGATGCTCCTGGATTTACGACATAAACCTTATCAGGATGCATAGGCTGCCCATTAATATAGAGTTCTTTTGCATTTAAATATCTCATTAAATACATATTAGAGCTCTTTACATGGTAAAGTCTAATCTGCCCATCTAAGCCTGAAATTTTGACGTGACCCACTTTTTCATGATCTAGATTATCCAGACCATCTAATAGACACATCCGAGAAGAATTAGGAATCTTTTCGAACGAATAAATCACAAAAGCTTTTAAACGAACATATTCCTCTTCAGGAATATAAAAAGAATCACTAACGGTATATATAAACTCTAATTCTTGTTCCGTAACCTCTCCAATATCGTCTTTAATAAACTCTAACAAACGTAACAAAACGATTACTTTTTGTTTGAGAGTTAATTCTTGATTAATTTCAGAACATATCTTAAGAACTTTTACCGAACTTAAAGAAATACTTTTATTTAATTTTTTAGATTTTCTTTTCTGATATTGGTTGTAGAAATCATGAAAAATCTGAAGGTACTCTGTAACTAAATCAATATTTAACTGTTGTAAAAGAAACTGTTTAACGACCTCTTCTCTATCCTCATAATTACTTTCGGGACGAGCAATAACAGCAAATAGCTGCATTAGGGCTTTTAGTATTCTTTCACTCATTTATTATTTATTATTTTTGGGGTTATTGCACTTATATTATTGCTTAAAACCAATTTGAATAAACGCAAATCCTGAATTATTTTCAGTTTTACTCAATTCAGCTTCTATAATAATATTAACAGTATTTTTAATTTTAAAATCCCAGTAAGTAGAATTTTGATAATCTCTATTTGTAAATAATAAATTTCTTTCTGAATCATAAATAGAAAAAATCAGATTCCCCTCAGCTTCACCGCTACAAGCTATCACTCTATAAATACTTCCTCCATAAAAAGTAGCATTAAACTCTGCAAGTTCGTCTCCATTCAATAGCGCTCTATATTCCTGCCCATCAGACACAAAAGGTGCAACCAAGTAATCATCACAAATAGTCATGGTTTTATCTACCTGCGCAAAAGCTGTTATCTGTATTATAAACAGAAAACTAAAAACACTAATATTTTTTAAAATCTTATTCATCAGAGTTTATATTTTATTTAATCCGTAATACCATTTCTAATCTTTGAAATCTTTTCAGAAATCATATTTATATGTTCTGCATTCATCTTCAACTTCGAAGAACCGTTTATTGTAGTCATTTTATTAGTTGCATCGGTAACTGGTTTCTCAAAAGTATACTCAACTTCTATCCCATCGTAAACATAAGCTAAATCGATAAAAGACTCCATAAGTGCGCCATACTGATCAGAAACGTTATAGTAAGGTGTTAATATCTTAATTAAATTTTCTAAAGGATATTTTTGTTCTCCCAAACGAGTAATAAGCTCTTTATTTTGAGTTTCTTGTGCTACTTGAGCTAAGAAATATGTACTTTCTACCCACCCCCCTGCAAGGACTAAAACTCCAATATCTTGTCTATTATTTTCTTTTAAGTATTCATCTGTATTTCTATACACAATAGATAATATATGCAATAGAGAATCTTCATTACTTAAATTATTTTCTACTCTTTTTATTGTATTTGCATCAAAAGAACCAGAAAGTTGTAGTTCTTCAGCCATAATTTTAATTGACGCAAAATATTTTGCAGCTTCCGGTATTTGCTTATTCATATTTAAATAAGCTAAATCGGCTCCATAAACGCCTAAATTTAATGACTTTTTATAAGTATCCGTGTAGGTCTGAGAATTAGAAACAGGATTAATAATATTAGGATTATATTCTATATTTAGGTTTTTAATAAGAATTGAAATCTCGTAGGGAGAAGGAATACTAAATAGAGTATTATCGAATTTATAAATTTGGGTTGACGTTGTATCAATTTCGTCAAAGACTTCATTGTCTATGGATTGCGATTCGTCAGTTGAACTATTAGAATCAGAGCCGCAAGAACTAAAGAAAACAAGCCCGAATAATAATACAATTGACAATAATAAGTTAATCTTCCTCATAAATGAACTTTTAAATAAACCACTAACCTACAAGCTATTACACACAAGCTGGTAAATTATTCTATTTTCTAATATTTGTTATGCAAGAAAGAAAATTTTTATCACAATTCAAAGTATTAACCGTAGCAATTTAAGGTATTTTGAATTTGTTTGAACTAAATTAATTTTGAAATTCAAATGCGAAAACTCTAAATATAGATCCCCAAAAACAGAATATTAGTTTACGATTATTTACCAATTTTATGGCCTTTTAAAGCATAAAAAAGAATAAATAAATATGCAGGGAGTAATATCCAATATGCATCTTGTGAGCTATATAAATCGGAAAGTTTACCCCAAAGAAGAGGTAAAATTGCGCCCCCCGATATTGCCATAATTAATAAAGCCGATGCTGTATGGGTAAAGCGACCAAGACCTTCAATAGCCAAAGGCCATATAGCAGGCCAAACAATTGCATTGGCCAATCCTAATATTGCAACAAAAAACACTGAAGTAAATCCGTGTGTAAAAACTATCATAACGGAAAAAAGAATTCCTAAAATAGAAGAAATTTGAAGAGCTCTTTGCTGACTAATAATTTTGGGGATTAATATTATTCCTAGTCCATAACCAACTAGCATTGCTATCAAAGTATAGGAAGTAAAGGCTTTTGCGGTTTGCATAGGAATTCCAATACTCTGCCCATAACGAATAATCGTATCTCCAGCAATCACTTCGACCCCAACATAAAAAAACAAAGCAATTACTCCTAAAATTAGATAAGGGAACTGAAAGACATTAGTCCTACCATCAATATAAGATTGTTCTTCTTGTTGATTATCTAAATTTATTTTAGGTAAATTTACAAACTTCATCAACAAACCTAATCCAAAGAGTGAAATTGCCATAAAAATATAAGGTACAATTACTCTTGATGCTAATTCATCTAATTGAATATTTCGAGCTGAATCGCTTAAATTATTGAGAGAGGCAATCATCACCTCGTCACCATCTTTAAGAATAAAAATGGCAAGAACTAAAGGTGCAATAGCTCCTGCAACTTTATTGGCAACTCCCATAATACTGATTCGCTTTGCAGCACTATCAATAGGCCCAAGTACTGTAATATACGGATTGACAGCTGTTTGCAATAAAGCCATACCCGTTCCTAGAACAAAAAGTCCTGTTAAGAAATAAGGATAGACTCTTGTTAAAGCAGCAGGAATAAAAATTAACGCTCCTAAACCCATAACCCATAAAGCAATGCTAATTCCATTTTTAAAACCAATTTTACGCAACAACCACGAAGAAGGCAAGGCCATAATAGTAAAAGAAATATAAAATGCTCCCGCTACAAAAAGGGATTGAAAATTAGTTAATTCGCAAGCGGTTTTAAGATGTGGGATTAACATTCCATTGAGCCAAGTAATAAATCCAAGAACAAAAAATAAGGATCCTATTATTATTAATGGGAATATGGATTTACTAGAGCTCTGATTCATTGTTATTTTATCTTTTAATGTGTTAATTTAGATGGCTTTACTCTTTCGTTATGTGGTATTTTCGCCACTGCATTATCGTACAAATCCTCATCAAAATCAGAGTCTGTTAGCGCCTCCGAATTTAACATAAAAGAAATAAAATTGATATTATCTCCTTTGGCTGTAAAAAGAGATTCATAGAATGTCTCTATTCGCAATTCGTCGTTTAATATATCAGAATGATGAATATCTTCAGACGCTTTTAGAATCGTTAATTTATTCTTTTCAGCAACACTTTTTGTATAATGAAATAATTTATTGGAATCGGTCTTTAAATTTATAACACCCTGATTAATAAGTATATAATGATACATTTGTAAGAAGCGAGGAAAAGTTAGTCGTTTTCTTCTTTTCTTGTTTTGAGGGTCAGGAAAAGTAATCCAGATTTCAGAAATCTCGTTCTCGGAAAATAGAGCTTTAATAAAATCTACTCTTGTTCTAATAAAAGCAACATTCTTTAGTCCATTATCTTTAGCATAAGTTGCTCCAACCCACAAACGAGAACCCTTTAGGTCTATCCCTATAAAATTTCTATTGGGATACAATTCGGCCAAGCCAATAGTGTACTCTCCTTTCCCACAGCCGAGCTCAACTGTAATTGGGTTATTATTATTAAAAAACAGATTCCACTTCCCTTTATTTTCAAAAGTATTCGATTCTATCGTTGAATAAGGTGGTTCAAATACATGTTCAAATGCAAGATTGTCTGCAAATCTTTTCAATTTATTTTTCCCCATACTATTAAAATATTATTTCTTGGGTTCTACAAATTTTTGCAATTCCAAACCTAGTTTAGATATTTTTGGCAATAACGAATCTCTCATTGCTTGTTGAATATTGATTCGATAAGTTCCTTTTTCTGGAAAATTAACATTATAACGATACATAAATTGATGTTGAATATAATCGCCAGAAGATTTACCCAGCCATTTACCTGTAGGCGAAGCCATTATACACTCAATAGTATCTCTATAAATCTGATTTTCAGGTGCTATAACATCAACAAAAAAGAATATATTTCTATATTTATACGTTTTTAAGTACTTCAGATTTATCAGAAGATTATAATTCTGATTAGGATTTTCTATCTCAAAATTAAAAGATAAAGTATCATTATAATGCCAAGCCGTTTCATCCACATCAAAATCTTGTTCATACACCGTAGTATTAGAACAAGACCATAATAAAATAGTTAATATAACTAATCCTAATAGTTTCATTCTTTATCGGTCGATTTTGGTTTCCTTTTAAAAGGTTTTTTCTTAAATTTAGGTTTCTTTTGTCCCTCTTGTTTGGGTGATCCTTGACTTTTGCTATTTTGCTTTTGATTTACAGGAGCTCCTTCAGAATTTGTTTTGGATCGAGCTTGATTATTATTCGAGTTAGGTCTTCTTTTTTTATTAAAAGGTCTCTTTTTATTTCTACTTTTTTGTTTCTTAGGTTTATCAAAACGAGTCAAACTATCTTGCCCCACAATATTATCAAAATCTAAAGCAGGAATTACTTCTGCTACTTTATCGGCTAAATGTGTTACTTTCTTTCCATTTTTATTAAGTTCGATAATCTCTTTAACTCGATCTACAGAAAGTGGAGTTAAATTTACAGCATAATTTTTATCGAAAGAATACCACATCATTCCTTGCAAAATATCTGACTTATGAAAATAAGCAGGACCATCTTCGGTATCTAAAATAATTCTTGTATTCGGGAATGCTTTTTTGGCATCTTTATACACATCAACCTCAAAATTCAAACAACACTTTAACTTACCGCATTGCCCAGCCAATTTTTGTGGATTTAAAGACATTTCTTGATCTCTAGCTGCAGTGGTCGAAACAGAAGAAAATGTACTCATCCAACCAGAACAACAAAGTTCTCTACCACAAGATCCTATTCCACCAATTCTTCCAGCTTCCTGCCTTGCTCCTATCTGACGCATCTCTATACGAATCTTAAACTCGTCGGCAAGATTCTTGATTAGTTGACGAAAATCTACACGTTCGTCCGCAATATAATAAAAAACAGCTTTTGTTCTATCTCCCTGATATTCAACATCACCAATTTTCATATTCAAGCCCAATTCACGAGCTAAAACACGGGAACGTAACATCGTTTTGTTTTCCAACGCTACGGCCGATTCCCATTTTTCAATATCTAAAGGTTTTGCTTTTCTATATATTTTTTTAAATTCTGTTTCACGAACTCCACTTTTCTTAATTTGCTCTTTTACAAGTGGACCAGTTAATGAAACGACACCTATATCGTGCCCTGGACTTGCTTCTACAGCAATCACATCGCCTTGCTCTAAGTGCAAACCGTTAACATTATTATAAAAAGCTTTTCTTGTATTTTTAAAACGAACTTCTACAAGCTCTAGGCTTGTATTTGCTGCATGTAGCTCCTCTAACCAATCGTGAACATTTAATTTATTTATACTTTTGGCTTGACAACTATTTATGGTATTCGTTTCTTCTGATTCTATATTAAAGCAGCCTCTTGTTTGGCTGTTACAACATCCCATTTATTTATATTTATGTATTACTCATGCCCCTTTCGGGTATATATTGTTTATTTAAGAATAAAGGTATCTCAACCTAAAATTCTCAATAATTGAAATTTGAAGCGAGTTTATTCTTCTCGCCTCTAAGAAACAAAAATACAAATTAAGATGGATAATTTATGAGTTATCGAAATTATTCTTTTTCAATTTCCACAAATATTATTTTTGGAATCTGATGTTCAATAGTTTATCTATAACACCAAGTATCAATTCAAATAATCAATACGAATAATTTCTATTTCTTTATTTTATATCTTATTCCTGTAACTACTAATATGCAAAAAATTGAATTTAATAAATACTATACTGTATTTATCAGTTTATTAAAGATATATCTGGTTTAACACAAGGAAACGCCAAGAATGCGTTGTTTTCTCTTAAAGTTATTTATTTTTATTTTAGAAGAGAACAAATAAGAATTCGCCATAGCGTATTTACTAAATCCCATAGATTTCATTCTTAAATCTCGAAATTTCCTAACGGTATCTGCAATTGAATTTTCATCTGTTTTGAGTTCAACAATAGCAATCTTAGGGAATGATATTTTATTTTTCGCCTCATTAACATCCCAAGCTTTCAGATTAAAATCTATTGTGAGTCTTTCTGACATATTATCATCGACTAGAGCAACCCTTTGGAAGCTATTAAACTGAACTGCAACTATTTCGTCTTGTTTAAAAGGAGAGTTATTAGAAATAAATTGTTTTGCTTCAATATTATTAATAATTGTATTGTCTTCTAATTTTATCCGTTTCTTTACTGTTTTTCCTTTGTTTGATTTATATTTTATCTCCAGAAATAATAAATCGGATTCCATATATTGACGTGTTCTAATTTTATATCGATTAACCCTTCCATTGTGATGGGCATTATACATCTGAAAATCTGGGGTATCGTAGTAACAATTACGATATTTTTGTATTCTCTTATCGTTAATTTCTAATATATGATGAGAGGCATAGAATATATTAAAAAATATTTCTAGATTTTGTATCGGTAAAATAAATTTTGTGTCCTTTCGGTTTAGAAGATTAACACTATCTAGCTGTTGAATATTTATGGGTTTAAATTTTTTTAATAGTAGTCCGATATCTCCAAGGCACATCATATAACAATTAGGTTTCTGACCTAAAGTAGATCTGAATATTTATAGTATCGTTTAGTAAATTAATATCCCCAAGTTCGAGCTTTATAATATTTAATCCCGTTCGCTGTTCAAGGTCTTTTTGTAGTTCTTCTCTTCTATCAGGCGTTATCAATTCTATTTTATCAAAAATAATTTTTTTACTACTTAATTGCTTACTTAACCAAAAGTGTTCTAAAACAAATACTAAAAGTAAAATTAACGTGTTGCTTGTAATTAATTCTAAAATAGAAATATTAGAGTGTGATATGGCATTAATAACTGCTAATCCAATTATGGCAAATAAATAAGTCATTTCCTTAACTGGTATTGGATTCGTTCGGTAACGAATAATCCCAAATATGGCAAATAAACCCAATGCTAAACCAATCTGTAATTGAACTGTACTCAATAAATAAATAAGTAAAAATATGGTAGAACTAATAAGTAAGAATGAGAATACGTATTCTTCTTTTTTACTCGATTTAAAATATAAATAACGCATTAACAACAAACCTACCAATAGGTTTAGAGCAAATCTAATAAGCAGTTC
Source organism: Bacteroidales bacterium (assembly GCA_027064025.1). Taxonomy (GTDB): domain Bacteria; phylum Bacteroidota; class Bacteroidia; order Bacteroidales; family JAFGXI01; genus JAFGXI01. The sequence continues at coordinate 2,677 of JAMOQL010000086.1, read as the reverse complement.
AATGATATTAATACTAAATATTTCTTCTATTCCAATATTCATTAAGCTTTATTTTTTTTTGTTCTTCTGTTGCTGTTTAATATAATAACTAGCATTTCTAATTAACATAGAATCTAAAGGTAGATTACGTTCTTTAGCTTGCTTTTTTACTGATTCTAACCAACTGGTATTGTTTTTTATCTGCTCGACAACTCTATTTACTTTGTTTTGGCTCTTTTTTCTATTTTCTCTTATTACATAATTAGCTGAAACAACAAGCATCGAATCGATACTGAGTTTATTAAACACAGCTTGCTTTTTTATTTTTTCGAACCATGTTTTATTATTCTTTATATTTCTTATAATCCTTTTTCTTTCCGCATCATAATTTACACTCTTATGAATATCTTTTTCGTCTGAATTATTTTTATTAGAAATAACTTGACTTTCTTTATTTATTATAGATTGTTTTGCCCAACCATTCGTATATTTCACTTTCTCCCAATTCTTAGCATCAAAAACATTATCTTTTACTTTAAAATAATATGTAATAAAGAATTGATTCATTCTATCAATATTTTTATCCCAATAAGCAATATACCCTCGTAATTCACGATGTTTTTTGGGTTCTCCTACTGTAGGATTATTTTCGTCAAATGTAATAGATCTAACGTCATGGTTACTCATCATCCTCCAGTCTTTTTTATAATCACCTTTAGAATTAAAATCTTTAACTAATAACAATGGATTTAAATTTCGCATCCATTCCTGTTTAACCTTTTCTTTGTCAAGAATAAAAGGAATATTAATGTCTATTTTACCCTTATATCTATGCCAATGTACACCATGATCAGAAACAATAATTATCTTAGTATTATCGTAAACTCCGTTTTCTTTCATCCAATCAATCCATTTCGAAAAGGTTTTAATTGTAAAAGCATCTGACACTGTTGGTGATACATTCTCAACCAACTGGCCATCTTCGGTCACCATATTCCAAGGAAAATGAGTTACAAAAGAATATAACATAATGTATCTTGATCCCTTACTTGTAGTAGAAGAAATACTCGGTAATAACCTTAAAAAATTATACTTTTTCGATATCCATGAATTTTTATTTATATTCTCTTTATCTTTCCATTCTAACCAATCTCCATTATTATATATAATGGATTTTAAAAACAATGGAGAACTATACATTAAAGCATTATCTATCAAAATAGAAAAACCATCCTTCTTTTTATTTGTAATATTTAATTTTTTATTAAATACATCCCATTTTTTATCCCAATAAGGAAGAATTAAATCAGCATTAATTTCATTCATTTCTGTATAAGGAAATTTTGTAGTTGTTACTTTATATCCCTTTTCATGTGCTTCAGCTATAATACTCTTCATAGCATCAGTCATCTTATGTCTATTAGAATGAATGGTATCTTTATCTAATTTATCTGGTGTATACTCCACTCCTCCTATCAAAGCAGGCATAGTTGTGTTAGTCACCCTTGAAACAGATAAGATATTTGGATACCAAACAAAACCATTCATATTTTTTATCACATCAGGATTCTCCTTTTCAATTTTATCCATTGCCCAACCTTGAAACATATCTGACATAAGAAAAACAATATTTTTTTCTGTTTTAGAAAAATTTAAAATTAAGTCACCTTCTTCTTTAGTATTATTAAATAACTTATCTGTTCCATAAGCCAAATATAAAGCCTGACTAATTAATATTATGTTTAACAATACTAAGGAAATATTAATAACACTATTCTTTTTCTTTATAACAATTCTATAAACAATAATTATTGTAACAAGAATAAAAATAAATTCCAAAAGGTATTTATATAGTGGCGCAGCTAAATTACTTTCTTCTGAATATTTATTTATTTGCAAACTTCCTAGATCTAAAGGAATTAAAGTATTATTAATAAAAAAGATAATACTCAAAACTAGGACTATTACAATACCTATATACTTATACTGTTTTGGAATAATTTTATACAAAATAATAAACAAAGAAAATGATAAAATAAAACTAGAAAAATTATTTAATAAAATATCTATTACAAAATAATCAAAAGCTTCAGGGAAAGTTGCATAGGTTATTAAAGGATTCCAAAGAAATACAAAACCAGTTAAATATAATATCGATAATATATATACGCTCCAATTATTACCAACATTACGATTTAAAATTTTAGTATTCCAAATACTAAAAAAGGACGTAATCGAAGAAAACAATATACCTATTAGTAACGAATCAATATAAATACTTTCCGTTATTTTTATATTAATATTAAACCATGTTATGTCCACAGCCATCCCTGTTATTATTGAAATTAAATTTAAAACTTCTAATAAGCTTAACACAGATAAAATGGGAATCCACAATTTATAAGTCTTTTTCTCTTTAAATCTTCTGTAGAAATAGACAAAGCTGATGAACTGAGTAGGAATTACAAATAAAATTCCTAATAAAGCCAATCTATCATTGACTCCAGTAAAATAAAATTTAGAAGCAAAATAAAAATATACGGCTCCAAACAAAAGAGAAAAATAAACGACTGGCTTAACTTCTAAAGCAAGAACTTTAGCTATATTTCTTTTGTAAATAAGCATTAACAGACCTGAAATAACTGTTAAACCTAGACTTACCATTACTGCTGCAAACAAACGAAAAGCAATGTCGTCG
>JAMOQL010000085.1 GCA_027064025.1 Bacteroidales bacterium | reverse complement strand
TATATTCATCTATCAAATGAAGAGTTCTTTCAAAAATAATTTTAAGTTTAAGATAAGGATCTTTAACTTTCTTTAATTCGATAGTCCCCATTATTATTAGCTTTGGTTTTTTATCTAATATTCCGATAATTCCATAGCCCATAATTAGGGTTCCTGGATCAATACCTAAAATAATTTTTTGATACGAACTCATCTTAATTCTTTATTAACTTTTGAATAATTATGCCCAAAACTATCACTATTAAACCTAAAATCGATAGTGTTTGTATATTTTCTTTAAGAATATATGAGATAAAAATGAGGGATAGAAATGGTGATAGAAATACAAGGTTGTTAATCTTCGTAATTTGAGGGCTTAAACTCAGTGCCTTTAACCATAAAAAGAATGTAATTCCCATTTCAAAGAATCCTATATAAACACAAGATAGTAAACCTTTCATTGTTATATTAAAAGATACATCTATAATCAATAAATATATTAGAATGTAGATAGACCCAATGCCAAAATTCATAAATAGTTTGAGACTATTTGAACGAGTGTCTTTTAAATTTAATATCCAATAAATACTCCATATTATAGAGCTACCAACTGCAAGAAAAATCCCTATTGAATTTAGAGGTGCTAATGAGGGGTTTTGCCATGAAATAATAATGACTCCAATAAATGAGATGACAAAACCTAACCATGCGCCTATTTTAATTTTTTCGTTGTAAAAAATACTACTAAAGATGCTTAGGACGATGGGCCAAGTGTAATTTAATGGTTGAGCAATTTGAGCTGGCAATAAACTATAGGCTTCAAAAAGAATTAAATAATATAAGAATGGATTGAAAAAAGCTGGCAGGAGAGATTTGGAAAGACTTTTAATATTTATTTGTTGGGTCTCTTTTTTTAATAGCAATAGAACAAATAATATAAAACTAGCACTTATCGATGCATAGAACAGAGTGAGCCCAGGACTTATCTCTAATAAAGCAATTTTGAAGGCACTCGCAACTGTAGACCACATTAATACAGCTAATAAGGCATATATATAAGCCTTATTTTGATTAGACATTAAGGGTGATTTTATTTAGTGCTCTACTAAATTCAGCTTTCTTATGTGCAGAAACAGAAAAAACTGAATCATCATTCATCTCTATATTTCCGCCATTTTTTTTAATATACTTTCTGATGTGCAATAAATTGATGATATGAGATCTATGGATTCTGAAGAAACTTAAATCTTGAAGAATAATTTCAAACTCGGTTATTAATTTATTGACAATTATTGAATTATCTCTGAATTTTACTTCAGACTTATTTTCTTTTGCACTAATAGAAATAATATTATGCGAATCAAAAATTTCAATTCCATTTTTGTTTTCAAGTGAGATAATATAGTGAGAATTCTGTTTAGCAATTGTTAATAATGTATTTAGCCTAATAGTTGCATTTTGCTTAGTTTCAATTCTTTTAATAACTCTTTTAAGGCTTAATTCTAACTGTTGTTTTATATCATTATGATTAATATAACCCGATAGCGAGTTGCTTAGTAAATTGTTATTGAAGAATTTATTATCTGATATAATTATCAATTCAATCGAATCGTCACAATTGTTTTTTATCCATTTTGTGTTTTCTTCAATTCTATTATCTAAATCTAGAATGATTAACTTAGGCGAAAAGTCTTTTATTTGTTGCTTAATCTCCTCAAGAATATCTGTAGCAGGCATAGCTCTAAAATGTCTGTTTTTATTTAAAACAGTATTAATAGATGCAGTTGAATTAGCGTTTCGAGAATAAATTAATACGGTATGCATAGAATAATAAATATGTCTAAAAGTATATTTTTTTGATGAAAAAAGATATTAAAAAGATACTCTTGATAGAATTTTAATTTTTTTAACTTTTTATTAGATAGTTTATCTACGAAAGTTTATATTTTAGCAACGCTTTAAAATTACCTTGATCGAAAGTTATCTTTCAAGTGTACATCAAATTTATTATATGAAAAACTACAAATTAATCAACAACGTTACAGGCTGGGTTATTTTCTTAATTGCTGCAATAACTTATATATTAACGATTGAACCTACAGCAAGTTTTTGGGACTGTGGAGAATTTATTGCGAATGCTTATAAGTTAGAAGTTGGACATCCTCCTGGAGCACCTTTCTTTATGATATTGGCTAGATTTTTCTCGTTTTTTGCAATGGGAGACCAGATGCAAGTTGCTAAGTGGATAAATACCATGTCGGCATTAGCTAGTGGATTTACTATATTATTTCTATTTTGGACCATTACACATTTTGCAAAAAACATTGTTGAGAAATTAGGCGGGTTAACTAAAGCCAATACTATTGCAATAATGGCAAGTGGTGTGGTTGGAGCACTCACTTATACTTGGTCGGATACGTTTTGGTTCTCGGCAGTTGAAGGAGAAGTTTATGCTCTTTCCTCATTTTTTACAGCCATTGTAATTTGGGCAATTCTGAAATGGGAAGATGTGGCAGATGAGCCTTATTCAAACCGTTGGTTAATACTTATTTTCTATTTAATTGGTTTGTCGATTGGAGTCCATTTGTTAAATTTACTCGCTGTTCCAGTTATTGTTTTAATTTATTATTTCAAAAAATATTCGGTTACTCGTAATGGTCTTTTTGCTGTTGCAGGAATATCAATAGCTATTTTGGGAGGAATCATGTATGTTGTTATTCCTCATTCTGTTACTCTAGCTTCTTGGTTCGAGTTGTTGTTTGTTAATGGCATGGGAATGCCAATTCATACCGGAACTTTTGTTTTTGCAATACTAACTATTTTGGGTTTAGCATTTGGAATATGGTATACTGATCAAAAAGGTAAGGCTATTTGGAATACTATATTATTGTCACTTACGGTAATTATGATTGGATATTCGTCTTTTGTGATGATAGTAATTCGATCAAATGCAAATCCTCCAATGGATGAAAATAATCCAGATGATGTTTTTGCCCTGTTATCGTATCTAAATCGTGAGCAATATGGTGATCGACCTTTATTTTATGGTCAGTATTACAATGCACCAGTTATTGGAAACGAAGAAGTCTTTAATTATCTTAGAGTGGGGGATAGTTACGAAAGAATACCTTGGAGTACAAAATATAAATACGATAAACGATTTGAGACTATTTTTCCAAGAATGTATAGCCCTCAGGCTAATCACGTAAGTGCTTATCAACAATGGGCTGATGTAAAAGGCAATGGAAAGAAAATAAAGGTGACAGAATATGGTGAACCCAAAGTCTACGAAGTGCCTACCTTTAGACAGAATGTTAAGTATTTTATTGATTATCAGATGGATCAAATGTTTTTTCGCTATTTTTTATGGAACTTTGTGGGGAGACAAAATGATATTCAGGGAAATGGATCTTTCGATAAAGGTAATTGGCTGAGTGGAATATCATTTGTAGACAGTAAACGTTTAGGTTCACAACATGATTTACCCGATCATATGAAAAATAATAAAGGAAGAAATACCTTTTATTTTATGCCTCTTATTTTGGGGCTTATAGGAATATTCTTTCAATTTGTCAAAAATGTTAAACAATTTTGGGTTACCCTTCTTTTCTTTTTTATGACAGGTATAGCCATTATTATTTATTTAAATCAATATCCGTATCAGCCGAGAGAACGAGATTATGCGTATGTGGTTTCATTTTATGCCTTTGCAATATGGATAGGGCTGGGCGTTTTAGGATTGTTTTTCGCACCACGAAAAATAAGTGATAAGGAATTGGGTAAAATGATGATGTTAGGATTTGGTGTTGCAGCTGGTTCGTTATTAATTTCATTAATATTTGGTGCTGGTTGGGGATTTGCGCTTTTACTTAGTGCTTTGACCTTAGTAGTCCTTGTTATTTTATATCTTTTTAAAAAGATTCTTAAACCTATAAACAGTCCAATAGCTATTGCGGTAGGGGTATTTATTATTGGATTAGTTGTTCCAGTACAAATGGTTGGAGAAACATGGAACGATCACGATAGGTCGAATAGATATACTGCAAGAGATTTCGCACATAATTACTTAGAATCTTGTGCTCCAAATGCAATTTTATTTACCAATGGAGATAATGATACATTCCCATTATGGTATGCGCAAGAAGTTGAGGGATTTAGAACCGATGTTCGGGTTGTTAATTTAAGTTTATTAAATACAGATTGGTATATCGATCAAATGAAACGTAAAGCATACGATTCTGAACCTGTTCCGTTTTCTCTTACTAAGCCTCAATATAGGCATGGTGTTAGAGATGTTACGCCTTATTATAAAAGAGTAGAAGGTTATCAAGATATTCGTGAATTAATGAAAATTGTTAAAAGTGAAGATCCTAGGCTAAAGGTTCAATCACCATTCCAAGAAGGAGCGCAAATTAACTTTTTTGCCTCTAACAAATTTGCTTTACCTATTGATTCTGCAGAGATGATTAGAAAGGGCGTTATTGCTCCAAAAGATGCGAGTAGAATTGTTGATGTTATTAAATGGAAAACGCCCAAAACTTATGCTTTAAAAGCAGATTTAATGGTGCTAGATTTAATCTCAACTTTCGATTGGAATCGACCAATCTATTTTGCAATTACAGTTGGATCTGATGGATATAATAAATTAGAAGATTATTTCCAATTAGAAGGTTTAGCTTATCGGTTTGTTCCAATTAAGGCTAAGAAAGATCCTACAGGGCAGATTGGGCAAGTAAATACCGATATCATGTATGATAATATGATGAATAAATTTAAGTGGGGTGGACTTAACGACCCTAGGGTTTATTTGGATGAGAATAATCTAAGGATGACTATGAATTTAAGGAATAACTTTACTCGATTAGCCAATGCCTTATTAGCTGAAGGTAAAAGAGATAAGGCTGTTAAAGTATTAGATAGGTGCTTGGAAGAAATGCCGATGGATTTAATTCCTGTTAACTATTTTATGATTGGAGTTGTAGAAGCTTATTACAAAGCTGGTGAATTTGAAAAAGCCCAACCTGTTGTCGATAAGATGTTAGAAACTTCAGAACAAGATTTACAGTATTATTTATCCCTTGATAAAAATTTGAAGAAGTCGGCTGATAGAGAAATTCAGATGGCTTTATATATGATACAGAATGTATATCAACAAGCTAAAGCTAATGGTCAAAAAGAATTGGCCGATAGCACACTTGCATTATTAGAGAAATATCACACTCAATATAGTATATCAAAATAAATTGATAGGAATATTAAATAGATAACAAAAAAGTTCTTGTATATTTGATGCAGGAACTTTTTTTATGACCAAACGTGAAAAATTATACCATTCAAATACCACGAATCATACAGAAATCTACCCGTTTGTTAAACTGGAGGGTCGAAAATACGAATAATGTATATTTAACTTTTGATGATGGTCCAACTCCTCAGATTACTGAAAAAGTACTTAATATTTTAGAGTCTTTTAATGTGAAAGGTACTTTTTTTTGTATTGCAAGAAATGCAGAACGTCATCCCGAGATTTATTCGAAAATACTTGATGCTGGTATGGCTGTTGGAAACCATACTTATAGCCATTTGAATGGTTGGGTAAATAAGAAGTCAACTTATGTTAACGACGTGCTTTTGGCAACTGAACAAATAAAATCGTCTTTGTTTAGACCTCCTTATGGTAAAATAAGAAATGTTCAAGCCAGAATAATTTCTAAGAATTTTAAAATTATTATGTGGGATGTGTTATCGAAAGATTATGCCTATAAAACTACACCACAACAATGTTTCGATAATGTAAAGAAATATTCTAAAGCAGGTTCTATTGTTGTTTTTCACGACTCTGTTAAAGCATTTCCCAAATTAGAATATGCTTTGCCAAAATCGATTGAGTTTTTGCTTAATAAAGGCTTTAACCTAAATGCAGTATTAGAATAATTTTTTGAATTTCTTAGGATTGCTTTCGTGCATCATGTCATAAACAACCTCAAAAACATTTTCAGCATTAGGATTTGAAAAGTAATCTCCGTCTGTAGCATATGCAGGTCTGTGCTCTTCAGCACTGAGTGTTTTCGGAGCACTATCTAAATATTGATAAGCATTTTGCTCTTCTATTACTTTTTGCATCATATACGCTGTAGCTCCACCGGGAACATCTTCGTCAAAAAATAATACACGTCCTGTTTTTTTAATACTTTCAGTAATTGAATGATTAATATCAAAAGGCAATAAAGTTTGAACATCAATTAACTCAACTGAAATATTAAATTCTTTCAGTTGTGCGATTGCATCCTGAGCAATTCTAACACAAGACCCATAAGTAACAAGAGTAACATCATTACCTTCTTCTAAGGTTTCTGGGATACCTAGTGGAGTATTGTATTCCCCAATATTTTTTGGGTATTTTTCGTGTAGTCGATAACCGTTTAGAGGTTCAATAACTAGAGCACAATCTTCGGCAGCCATTAAACTGTTATAAAATCCAGCTGCTTGAGTCATATTTCTAGGAACACAAACATAAACACCACGAATAGAATTAATGACCATGCTTAATGGAGAACCCGAATGCCAAATACCTTCTAAACGATGACCACGAGTCCTTATTATTACTGGAGATTTTTGTCCTCCAGCTGTTCTGTAATGAGTGGTTGCAAGATCATCGCTAACCGTTTGTAAGGCATACATTAAATAGTCAAAATATTGAATCTCTACTATAGGACGTAATCCTCGAAGTGCAGTTCCTATACCCTGACCCATAATGGTTGTTTCTCTAATTCCAGTATCAGAAATTCGTAAGTCGCCAAATTTCTCTTGCATGCCTTCCATAGCTTGATTAACACCACCAATTTTACCTGTATCTTCTCCGAAAGTTATGACTTTTGGATTTTTATGGAACATAATTTGAAAATTATCTCTCAAAATTTCTCTTCCTGCAACAGTTTTGCTTTTCTCGAAAATAGGAGGTATAGATTTTACTTTTAAAGCAGACGTTTCATCTTCTACGTATAAATACTTATGATATTTAGGATTTGCTATTTCGTAATTTTCTTTTAACCATTGTTTTAATTCTCCTTGTAGAATTTGTTTCGACATACATCCAGAACAAACATTCCGAAGTATTTTTTTTGCTGTCGAAAAAATATCTTTTCTATTAGGCACCAAAATGTTTTTAAGCTCATTCGCAAGAATGTCGACTTTATCATTATCTTCTGCAACGACACATCTACAGCCTCTACCCGATACGATTTTTAATAATTTATTTTTTTCAACAATAATAGGATTGATATATCTTTTCCATGCTAATTTTTTAGCATCTTTAGCTTCTTTTAGTGCCTCAGACTCAATAGTAGAGATTTCTTGTTCGGTAGCAATTTCGTTGCCTAGAATCCAAGCTCTCATTTTCCTAATTCCATCGAAATCCTTTTCAAATTGCAATCGAGTTTCATCCTTGTATCTTTCGTGAGAGCCAGAAGTAGAATGCCCTTGAGGCTGTGTCGCCTCTTCGATATGGAAAAGAACAGGAACGTGTTCTTCTCTACATTTATTTATTCCTTCTTCAAAAGTTTTAATTAATTCAGAATAATTCCAAGCTTTAGCTTTATAAATATAAATCCCACCATTTTTATCTCTCTGAAAACCTTTAAGAGCTTCGGAAATACTTTGTTTAGTAGTTTGGAGCTTTTTAGGGACAGAGATGCCGTAACCATCGTCGTAAACAACCATTGCCATCGGAACTTGCAAAACAGAAGCCGCATTCATAGTCTCCCAAAAATGACCTTCCGAAGTTGACGCATCACCAATGGTTCCCCATGCTATTTCATTACCTTTATTCGATAAGGTCTTAAATTGATGCAGCTCTTTATTTTCTCGAAAATGTTTGGATGCCCAAGCTAACCCTAATAATCGAGGCATTTGTCCTGCCGTAGGCGAAATATCAGCGGATGTATTCATTATTTTGGTTAAATCTTTCCAGCTTCCATCTTCGTTTAAACTTCTGGTACCAAAGTGATTGTTGAATGAACGCCCACCATTACTAGGATTATTTTTAATGTCAGTATCACCAAAAAGTTGAGCGAAAAATTCTTTGGCAGAAAATTCACCTAAAGCCATCATTAAAGTTTGATCTCTATAATATCCTGAGCGCCAATCTCCTTTTTGGAAATATTTTGCCATTGCTAATTGAATAATTTCTTTACCATCGCCGAAAATCCCAAATTTAGCTTTACCAGTAAGGACTTCCTTTCGACCTATTTGAGAAATGTTTCTACTAAGATTTGCTAACTTATAATCGGCTAGAACTTCTACTTTAAAATCGTTTTTTGATAAATCTTTGTCGCTCATTATTATATGAATTTCTTGTGTATTACAAAGTTAATTAAAATCGTTCTAAATAAGAAATTTATAGGTTCTGAATTTCATTTTATCATTTTAGGTTTAAAAACGTAATTTAGTAAGTCTCAGTAATTTTGGAAACAAAATAATAGAGAACCCGTAAATGTTAGTATGAAATGGATTGGATTAATTTTATTGGTAGTGATTTTTATATTTTCTTGTGAAAAACAAGATGATGATTTGTTAATAACGCAGAAGAAAGTGACTGAGAATGAATTCCATGATGGTATATATGTTTCTATGGATGAAAAACCCTATTACTATAAAGATTCGCTTAGAGAAGCGTTTTTGTTAAGAGCAAAGAAAGTTATTTCTAAATACGCAGGTTTTACATTGATTGATGTATCTTTAATTAAAGAAGATTCCGTAAGTACATACCAGAAACCAAGTATAGTGAATGTTAGAAATGTTAAAGATTCTTTGTTTGTCGTGATTAAATTCGTTTCTAAGAATGATTCGAGAATGCTCTATGGGATAGAAATTCCTAATGAAAATACAATTAATTTTTTGTCTAAAACATACTCTGTAATTAAGAATGATTCACCACATTGTTACTGGGTTCGATATTGTGTTCTAAAAAGAAAATTCTCAAGATTAGCTTTCCTTTTTGAAGGTGAGCCAATTGTATTCCACAAAAACTTATAGAATTTCTCTGTTAGTAAAAACTGAAGTTAAAACTTGTTTTCTGAGCTCAATATTCCTAGTTTTACTAATGTTAATACGAAATTAATTCGTGTTTTCTATGATTTATAAAATTATCAGAGATGTTAAATTTAAGATTAAACCAAAAGCAACTTCAGAAATTATCTCCACAACAAATTCAGTTGATAAAACTTTTAGAAGTGCCAACAATTGAACTTGAGCAGAGGATTAAAAAAGAATTGGAGGAGAATCCTACTCTTGAAGAGGGCTACGATGAAGAAGAAAAACAAGAAGAAGTCGATCAGAAAGAAGAAGAGGAATTTACTCTCGAAGATTATATTAACGAAGAAGATACTCCATCGTATCGATTAAATGCAAATAATCATTCGAAAGATGATGAAAAAAAAGAGATGCCCAATGCCGCGGGTTCTTCATTTTACGAAAGTTTGCATACTCAGTTAGGATTAAAGAAATTACCTGAGGATGAATATGAATTGGGAAAGTATATTATAGGAAATATTGATGAAGATGGTTATCTGAGAAGGGATATTCCAATGATTGCGGACGATTTAATGTTTAGGTTAAATATTGAAGTAAGTGATGAAAAGTTAGAGGCGATTTTGAAAATAATTCAAAGTCTAGATCCTGCAGGTGTGGGAGCAAGAACATTACAAGAATGCTTATTATTACAAATAGAAAGGAAAAATCAGGATAACAAATATGTTGCTTTGGCAAAAGAAATATTAAGTTATCATTTTGATGAGTTTAGTAAAAAACATTATAGTAAACTTAGCATAAAATATAATCTATCCGATGAAGAACTGAAAGCGGTAATGGATGAAATTGTAAAATTAAATCCAAAGCCAGGAGGTGCATTTTCTGGTGGAGGGAATAAAATTACTCAACATATTATTCCTGATTATTTACTAGATTTTGAGGATGGAGAATTACGATTGACTCTTAATTCTAGAAATGCCCCAGAATTAAGAGTGAGTAAAACATATGCGAATATGTTGCATGATTATGCTACTAACAAAGATAATCAATCTAAATCTCAGAAAGATACAGTAACTTTTATTCGTCAGAAAATAGACTCTGCAAAATGGTTTATTGATGCAATTAAACAAAGGCAGCAAACTTTATTGGGAACCATGAATGCAATTTTGGAATATCAAAAAGAATATTTTGAAGAAGGCGATATAAAATCGTTAAAACCAATGATATTAAAGGATATTGCTGAAAAAACAGGACTAGATATTTCTACTATTTCTAGAGTGGCAAATAGTAAATATATTCAAACGCATTTTGGAATATTCTCGTTAAAATCATTTTTTTCGGAGGCTATGCAAACTACTGATGGTGAAGATGTTTCGTCAAAAGAGTTAAAGTCTATTTTACAAGAATTAGTAGACGAAGAAGATAAAAAGAAGCCGCTTACTGATGATAAACTTTCTGAGCATCTAGAAAAGAAAGGGTATAAAATTGCTCGTAGAACTGTAGCTAAATATAGAGAACAACTTGGTATTCCTGTAGGACGAATGAGAAAAGAGTTATAATTAAGTTATCACAAAATAGTTATGGACTTTACTTCGGCATTTTTTGCCAAAAATCGATTGAATCTACTTCAAAAAATGAAGGTTAATTCAGTCATGATATTATTATCGAATAATCAATATCCAAAAAATGGAGATCAACAATTTGCCTTTAGACAGCAATCGGATTTGTATTATTTGACGGGTATAACTCAGGAAAAAACATCTCTTATATTATATAAGAATAAGAAAGGAGACGTTTTTGAGTATATTTTTATTCTTAAGCCTGATTTAAGATTAGAAACTTGGGAAGGTAAGAAATTAAATAAAATTGAAGTAGAAACCGTTTCTGGAATTAACCAAGTGTTATGGAATTCTAGTTTTGATCGGAAAATCTTTGATTTGGTAAAAGTAGATACCTTGATTTATCTTTTGGGTGAAGATGCTTTTTCTCAAACGACAAATCTAAATTTAAAACATTCTTCTTTCGAAAAGAAATTAGAGAATAGATTTCCAAATAATAAAATAGAATCTCCTCGGCAAATTCTAAATCAATTACGATTGATTAAATCTGATGAGGAAATTGCAATGATGCAAGAAGCTGTTGATATTACAAATGAGGCTTATAAAAAAGTTCTGTCGACAGTTAGGCCCAATCAAAAAGAATATGAAGTTGAAGCCGAAATATTTTATAATTTCAGAAGGCTTGGAGCAAATGGACATGCCTATGATCCTATTGTGGCATCGGGGATTAATGCTTGTTCACTTCATTATATTAAGAATAATTCTTTGTTAAAAAATGGCGATTTGTTATTGATGGACTTTGGTGCTGATTATAATTATTATGCCGCAGATTTGTCTAGAACGATTCCTGTTAATGGAAAGTTTTCTAGTCGGCAAAAAGAATTATATCAGTTGGTTTTAGAGATTCAGAAAAAAGCAATTCTATTGTTTGTCCCAGGAAACACTATTAAAATTGTTAATAAAAAAGTGAACCAATGGATGAAAAAAGAATTGAAAGAAATTGGATTGCTTAATAAAGAAGAAGAATTACAAAAATATTATCCGCATGGAACAAGTCATTTTTTAGGTATTGATGTTCATGATGTCGGAAACATTGAAATTCCGTTCGAAAAAGGAATGGTATTAACTTGTGAGCCTGGCTTGTATGTGGAGAATGAGGCGCTTGGTATAAGAATAGAGAATGATATTGTTGTAGGCGAACCTCCTTTAGATTTAATGAGCAAAACGATTCGCAATATTGACGAAATAGAAAAGGCTATGGAAAAGAATGTTTAAAAGTCGGCTATAAAACATACATATTTCAATATATGTAATTTTGTATACTGAAGGAAAAAATATAAATTTGGAAATCGAAAATTAAATCAATACATAAATACATAATAGCAATGAGCATATTAGTAAATAAAGATTCGAAAATTGTAGTTCAAGGATTCACAGGTGGAGAAGGAACTTTCCATGCTGGACAAATGATTGACTATGGAACAAATGTTGTTGGAGGTGTAACTCCAGGGAAAGGTGGACAAGAACACTTGGGTAAGCCTGTTTTTAATACAGTTGAAGATGCTGTAAAAGAAGCACAAGCTGACACGTCGATAATTTTCGTTCCACCTCCATTTGCAGCCGATGCTATTATGGAAGCAGCAGAAGCGGGTATCAAAGTTGTTGTTTGTATTACAGAGGGGATTCCGACTTCAGATATGGTAAAAGTAAAAGAATATCTTTCAGATAAGGAGACTCGATTAATAGGACCAAATTGTCCTGGAATTATTACTCCTGATGAAGCTAAGATTGGAATTATGCCTGCTTTTATTTTTGAAAAAGGTACGGTTGGAGTTATTTCAAAGTCAGGAACATTAACTTATGAGGCTGTTGATCAATTAACAAAAGCAGGTTTAGGACAAACTACAGCTATTGGAATTGGAGGGGATCCAATTATTGGAACCTCAACTTTAGATGCTGTTAAATTATTCATGGCTGACGAAGAAACCAAAGGTATTATTATGATTGGTGAAATTGGAGGAAATATGGAAGCCGAAGCAGCTGCATGGATTAAGGAAAATGGAACTAAGCCAGTGGTTGGTTTTATTGCAGGAGAAACGGCTCCAAAAGGAAAACGAATGGGACATGCCGGTGCCATTATTGGTGGAGCAGACGATACAGCCCAAGCAAAGAAGAAAATTATGAGAGCCGCAGGTATACATGTCGTAGATTCTCCAGCAGATTTAGGTTCTAAAATGAAAGAAGTATTAGGATAAATAATATTTTTTATCAATATAAAATGAGCTCGATTATAGTCGAGCTTTTTTATGCTTATAAGTTTATGTTCGAGAGAGTTAAATGTTTTTAACTAGTTAAACCTTAAGAACTCCATTTTTTCGACACTCATAACTTATAAGTAAAAGTGTTTTTTCAAAAATTACGGGTTCAAAAAAGATAAAAAGAATTTGCTCTTTAATTCTATTGAGCATTTTCTTTAAATTAAAGCCTGTTCCTGCTAAAATTGTGTTTAATTGATTACCAAGAGCGCTTTTTAAATAATCCCTCAACATTTTGTGGTCGTGTTTAATATGACCGATTACTGGTTCAATGCCAGCTCTTGTTTTAAATCGTTTCCTTGCTTTTTGTTTTTGTGTAGCATCTTTTTTTGGTGCTTTTGTTGAGATTATGCCAGGAAAAGAAGGTTTGCTTCATATCTCGGAGATTGAGCACAGAAGACTTGAAAAAGTAACAGAAGTTCTTAAAATTGGTGATAAAGTAGATGTTAAATTATTATCTATCGAAAGAAATGGTAAATTCAAATTGTCTCGTAAGGCACTTTTACCAAAACCAGAAAGAAAAGAGAATAAGTAATAAATTCTATTCTTAATAGAAAATGTAAAAGGCAACCATTAGGGTTGCCTTTTTTTTATGCAGAAAAAGGAAAGAGTACTCCCTAATAAATTAAATGGTCAATTATTAGGGGTGATTACTGCCCAATAAATTTAATGACGGCAGCCGATGAAGAGTCTTATACGTCTTTTGTAATATATTTATAATGTTTAAAATATTTAGAGACATGGAAACTATACAGAAAATCTTGCTTTTGTTTTTAATATTGGGAATGTCTTTTTTTCTCAAAGCTCAAACTCCTGTTCATGGAGCAGATTGTTTAGATCCAATTTTAATTTGTGATCCCTTAGAGTATCATGATGCCACCGATGAGGTAGGTAATTATGAAAATGAGTTAGGTGATTATGATGCAGATCATCCATGGTGTATTGTTTCGGAAAGTGGTGGTGTTTGGTATCAATTTACAGCATATACAACGGGTATTTTAAGATTTGTGATTGATCCAGTTAATCCAGCTGATGATTATGATTGGGATCTTTTACAATTATCAGGAAATGATTGTGCCGATTTTGCGACTAATACTGAGGACTATATGATAAGTTCAAGTACAGCAGGAGATCAATCTGGAACAAATGAAAATCATGGACCAACAGGTATTAATAGTGCTTTAATGAATCAATCAGGTACTTCAGATTGTAATGGATCAGGTGAGGGTGATTGGAATACATTTAATCCAGATGTAACTATAATAGCAGGAAATACATACCTTTTATATATTGCTCAATATACAGGAAATACAGGCTACAATCTTGATTTCTCAGAATCAGAGGCTGTAATATTTGATACTATTCCTCCAGTAGTAACTATGATAGAGGAGCCAGAATGTAATGCAACTTCAATTACTTTTTATTTCTCAGAAAATATTCTTTGTTCTTCTGTAGACGACGCCGATTTTTATTTGAATGGTCCAGGAGGGCCTTACACCGTGTCAAATGTCACTTCTGTTAATTGTGGTAGTGGGGGCGAAGTTGATAATTACTTGATAGCAGATATTTCACCTGCATTATCGACTACAGGTACGTATACACTTGGTCTAGATTCAAGTGCAGCAGGTTCTGTAACCGATTACTGTGGAAATTCAGCATCGTCTGCCGAAATAACCATAGATATAATAATGCCAGAAGCTACAGTTGCAGCTGGTGTAGATATTTGTTCGGGCGAAGATGCCGTTTTTAATATAACAGGTACTGCTGACGCTGTAGTAACGTATAATATTGACGGTGGTTCTGATCAGACGGTTACTTTAGATGCATCAGGTAACGCAACTGTAACTATTACAGGAGCTACAAGCAATACAACGTTAAATATTACAAGTGTATCTTTAACTGCTGCACCTGTTACAAGTACCGAATATGCAGTTAGTGCAAGTGGTGGCGTTAATCCATTAAATGCAACTGGAGTAATAGAAGGCGTAGGAACAACTTTGAATAATACAAATTCAGCAGAAGTTAATGCTGGTAGTCCTAATTTGACATTGACAATCGCTAATACAGTTCCTGCAGGTACTAATATTACAATTTCATTAGCACGTAATAATAATAATGGAGACATTAGTATTACAGACGGAACAAACACCTCAACATTTAATGCTGCACCAAACGATATTTCACAACAAATAAATTTCACAACAGGACAAGCTACAAATTCTTTTGATTTTTCTAGGAATGGGGGATCAACTTGGATAGACGGACTTTCTTATGAGTGGGAGTCAACTCCGTCTCCTTGTGTTGTAGCTCATACAGAACAAGCGGTTGTTAATGTTGTCCCTTGTGGTTTAACAGTAACAATAAATGATGAAACAATTTGCGAAGGCGATAATGTAGACTTGTTAGCAACAGTTGTAGATGGAACGGCTCCATTTTCTTATGATTGGGCTAGTTTACCAGCAACAGCAGGCCCTCATAACGTAAGTCCAATTGTTACAACACAGTATTCGGTAACGGTTACCGATGCCGCAGGATTAACGGATGTCGATACAGCAACTGTAACAGTAAATCCTATCTACGATTTAACCGAAACACAAGCTGTATGTGATGGCGAAACTGTAACATATCCAGATGGTACAACAGAAACTATCACTGTAGATAATACAACACATACATCAAATTTAACAACAGCATTAGGTTGCGATAGTATAATAGTTACAAGCGTAACAATGAATCCTATCTACGATTTAACCGAAACACAAGCTGTATGTGATGGCGAAACTGTAACATATCCAGATGGTACAACAGAAACTATCACTGTAGATAATACAACACATACATCAAACTTAAC
>JAMOQL010000084.1 GCA_027064025.1 Bacteroidales bacterium | reverse complement strand
TGAATGATATTTTTATGAGTTTCGCCGTCAGGAAAACCTGGGATAAATTCTCGAATAGGAGTATAAGCAATTAATACAAAAATAATTGCAGCGAAAACTAAACTAAAAGCTCCAATAATTGAGGCAATATTCATTCGCGATAAACGAATCCAAAATACTTCTTCAAAAGTGGTGTCGTTGAGTATAGTTAAACGATATTTACTCCTGTATTTTTGCCAAAAAGATTGTTTGTTATGATGATTTGCCATATCTATAATAGTACATGAAGAAATATATAAAACGATTCTTACTTTTGGTAAGAGTCATAAAATTGACTGCAAAGATACTTTAATCCAAGGGAATATGTAAAAATTTATTGAATAAAAGAATACAGTTTTCCTAAACAAGAAATCATTATTTCTTTCTAATTTTGAGTTTGGTAAAATAGATGATTGTAAATCAACAAAGAACGGACATGAGTAAAGCAAAAGAATTTCTTAAAGCATCAGAAAAAAAATCATTCGATTTAAAACATAGAAATACTATTCGCTTTAATATGGCTAAATATAATATTGCTTTTGAAAAAGGCTTATCTCAATTTTCAGATTTGGAAGGTCTCAAGCAGAAAGTGGGAAGTATAAAGCGTAAAGCTTTGCAAGATTGGGATCAATATTTATTGCAATTCGAAAGTCAGTTTACAAAAAACGGAGGCCAGGTTTTTTGGGCAGAAACCAGTGAAGATGCGGTTAAAGAAACTTTAAGAATTATTGATCTCCATAAGGGTAAAACCTTAGTCAAAAGTAAATCGATGACTACAGAGGAAATTGAACTTAATGATGCTCTAGAAGCGCATGGAATTGAAGTTGTTGAGACCGATTTGGGAGAGTACATTGTGCAAGTAGCGGGCGAAAAACCTTATCATATTGTAACTCCAGCAATGCATAAATCGAAAAGAGATGTTGCCGAATTGTTTCATAAAGAATTTAATATGCCTTTGGAAAGTACACCAGAGGAGATGACTCAGTTTGTGCGTGAAAAATTAAGAAAGAAATTTACATCTGCTGATATTGGAATAACTGGCGGTAATTTTTTAGTTGCAGATGTTGGAGGGGTAGCTCTTACCGAGAATGAAGGGAATGGATTGATGACAACTGCTTTCCCCAAAATACATATAGCAATAGTAGGGATAGAAAAAATTATTCCCGAATTAAAAGATTTGCATTATTTATGGCCTATTTTAGCTGCACATGGCACAGGACAAAATATTACCTCGTATAGTTCAGTGTTTACAGGGGCTAAACAATCGGAAAAGGAATCTGGTCCAGAGAAAATGTACGTTATTCTTTTAGATAATGGTCGTACCGATTTGTTTGCCGAGAAAGAACAAAGTAGAGCGTTAAATTGTATTCGCTGTGGAGCTTGTTTAAACGTTTGTCCAATTTACAAAAATATTGGTGGATATACTTATGAAAGCACTTATAGTGGACCAATTGGCTCTGTAATAACACCTCATTATAAGGGGTTTGGAGTTTTTAAACATTTAAGTTTTGCATCGACACTTTGTGGTAAATGTACAGAAGTTTGTCCTGTTAAAATTGATTTGCACGATTTGCTTTTATATAATCGTAAGAAAGCTGTAGAGAGTAGCTCCAATTTTATGTGGGATATGGCCATGTATGGATATAAATCGGTTATGAATAAACGATCGTATTTAGATTTAATAAATGGTAAGTTGGCGAATTCGGGCTCTCAATTTTTTATGAGTTCTAATTGGGGGAAATATAAGAAAATGCCTAACGTTGCAGATCAATCATTTAGTAAACAGTATCGTCGTAAAGATGAATAAGGGCTTTTTTTGTTCTTGTAAATAACGTTTTCTTAATCAGACAATTTGTCAATTAATGAATCGAGCTTAATATTTACAGCATCAATTTCGAAACCACGTTGAGCCATAAATCGCAATAATTTACCTCTGCGTTCGTACTCTGTTTGAGCTTTGATGGATTTGTTTTTTGAAATTAATAATTCTTCAATTATTTCGAAATAATCAGTTTCGGTAATTATTTCTAAGGCAGACTCTATTAATTCTTGATTAATGCCTTTTTGTTTAAGTTGGAAACTAATTTTGTATTTTCCCCATTTATTAAACCTAAATTTATCTTTTACAAAAGCCTCGGTAAATCGTTTTTCATCGATGTATTTTTCGTCAATTAATTGAGCAATAATTTGAGTTTCTTGTTTAGAATTTAGCTTCCAATATTGCATTTTCTTTTGCATATCAGAAATACAGTATTCCTTCTTGCTACAGAGTATTGCTAGTTTATTAAAAGCTTCTTTTGGATTCACAAGAGTAAAATATTTTTAGATAAAGTTGGAAATAGTATTAATCAATAAATTTATTTGTATAGGCTTAGAGATATACGAGTCGAAACCCAAAGAGAGTATTTCTTCTTTTTCTTCGATCATGGCATAGGCTGTTTGAGCTATAATTGGAGTGTTATATCCGAGCTCTTTAATCTTTTTTATGGCTTGATACCCGTTCATTCGGGGCATTTGAATATCCATTAATATTAAATCGATATGATTGTTCTTTTGCAAGATATCAATTAATTCTTGTCCATCTTTAGCCCAAATAAGTTGAGCTTTTGTTTTGCGTAATACTTCTTGAATAAAGAAATAATTAGATTCTTCATCTTCGGCTAATACTATAATTTTGTTCGACCAATCGATAAAAGTTTGGACTTTCTTTGTCGGTTCGATAATCGGTTTATTAATAATTTCTTTGAAAGGAATCGTAAACAAAAAGGTAGATCCTTTTCCGTACTCCGATTTCACAGAAAGCTCACCGCCAAGTAGTTGAACTATATTTTGGGAGATGGTTAAGCCTAATCCAGTTCCTTTTGTCATAGGGCTGTGTGTAGAACTTAATTGTTGAAATCTGTTGAAAATAAGTTTTTGCTTTTCTTCTGGTATGCCTATTCCTGAATCTTTGACGTAGAATTGCAAAAATTGAGAATCAAGGATTCTGTAACCAATAATAATTTGTCCTTTGCGAGTGAACTTAATAGCGTTACTTACCAAGTTATTAAAGACCTGTAATAATTTTTGTTTGTCGGAGTGTAATATAATATTATCACTGTTTATTGGTGTTTTGGTTAACAGACTGAGTTGCTCCGTTTTTTCAAACAAATCTAGATTGTTATTAAAATTTAGTTTTAATTCTTTGATTAATTGGTTAACATTAAAATCGCTTTTATTGATCTTAATTTGTCCAGCTTCAATCTTTGTTAAATCAATAATATCGTCGATTAAATCTAAAAGTTGTCGACTATTATTATCAATAAGTGAATAGTAGCGTTGTCTAATTTCAGTTGACACATCGTCTTGCGACAGAAGTTGCGAGAATCCGATAATAGCATTTAATGGGGTCCGTATTTCATGACTCATATTAGCGAGGAACGATGATTTTAGTTTGTCAGATTCTATGGCATTTTTCTTAATCTTTTTTAAATTCTTTTCAGTTTCTTTTAAGGCAGAAATATCGTTAAAAGAATATAAAATGGATTTAAGACCATTCCAATCTATTGGAATAAGAGAGATTTCAACCCATTTCTCTTTTTTTTTACAATCAATAATTTTTATGTTTAGTTTTTCTTTTAGCTTCTTATTATTGAAATTATCATTAAAAAGAAATTGAGATTCAGGAGGAAAAAAATCTTCAATATTTATTTCTTTAATATCATTTAATCGACAATTAAAAAAATCTAGACCTTTGGGGTTGATATAAAGGAATTTAGATTTGTGGATGATAAAGATACTTTGAGGGAGTTTCTCAAAAATATTAAAAAAAGGATTGTTTAGGTTTAATAATTCGGTCATATGAGAAACAATTTTTTATAATTCAACAATCTATTGTTTAAAACAAGCTTTGTTGAATGGGCAAAGTTATGTTATTTAAAACTAATTTTGAAATTATTAAAGTTATCTGAGCGAACTCAATTAACTTTTTCTGAAGTGTCTACTCTTTTTTTATCATAATGTTATATAAAAATTAAAAAATATCATGAAAGCAATATTTATACTTTTGGCATTGAGTTTTTCTGTTTATTTACAAGCTCAGAATATTGACTTTAAAAAGAAAAATTTTGATTCAGAGGAGCAATTTAATCAAGCTGTAGAAGCTTTAGAAAAAGGAGATGATTTTTTCTTTGCAGGTAATTTTGAAAAAGCTTTACCTCGTCTTAGAGAAGCACAGAAGTTAAATCCTAATAATGCATTGTTAAACTTTAAGATAGGGGCTTGTTATTTAAAGATTGATGAATTAGAAAAATCGATGCCTTATTTCGAAACCGCAAAAAAACTAGATCCTAAAGTCGATCCTAAGATTGATTATGCCTTAGCACAATCTTATCAAGCAAATGGCGAATTCGATAAAGCTGTAGAATCGTATCAGATATATTTAGGAGGTCTTTCTAAAAATAAAAAAATATTAGAAGAACCTAAAGTTCAGAAAGATATTGATATTTGTTCGACTGAAATTCAGAAAAAGCAAACCAAAATAGAAGAGGAAAAAGAAGCTGTTGTTAAGGAGGAAAAAGAAGAGCTTGCTGTGGCAGAAGTAAAAAAAGAAGAGCCAGCGACCAAAGTTGAAGAAGTTAAAAAAGAAACGGTTGCTGTAAAAGTTATAGAGCCTAAAAAAGAAGAAGCTAGAGTGGCAGAAGTTAAGATTGCTAATAAAACAGTTGCTCCTGTAAAAGGAGTTACTCAAGCCAAAACTTCTCCCAATAAATTAACTTATAGAATTCAAATAAGCTCCATGTCGACTCTTGCTACTAGCGACGATATTAAAAAGGTGTATTCTGGAAATTTAAAGGTAACACATCAAAAAATTGGAAGCTTATATAAATATTATATTGGTGACTTTAATTCGAAACTTGATGCAATGAAAGCAAAATCCGAGTCAGGAGTAGCAGGGGCATTTATTGTAAAGTTCTTGAATGGTAAGAAAATGTAGATATAAAATAATCTCATTAATAATTCTTAAATGTTGTCAAGGGTTAATAAAAAATGAGTTCTTATCATCCCTTATTGACTCTGTTTTCAGGATATTGAATAATGGTAGTTTCTCTTAGAAATTAAATGTCTAAATCGATAGCTTGTTCGTGAACTTGGTTCACTAGACCTTTTTCGCATTTTAATATTCTTGAAGGGAATTTTTTTAATATAGCATAATTGTGAGTTGCCATAACAATGGTTTTGCCTTTTTTAGAAAGATCCATAAGGATATTCATAATCTTATCAGACGATACAGGATCCAAGTTTCCTGTTGGTTCGTCGGCTAAAATAATATCAGGCTTGTTTAATAAGGCTCGTGCAATTACAACTCTTTGCTGTTCTCCTCCAGAAAGTTGCTGAGGCATTTTTAGAATTTTATCTTGTAATTCTACTTCTTGCATAACTTCGTTAATGCGCTGGTCTATCTCTTGTTTCTTTTTCCAGCCAGTAGCTCTTAAAACAAATCTAAGATTTTCATATATGGTTCTGTCGTTTAGTAATTGGAAATCTTGAAATACAACACCTAAAGAACGTCGTAAATGAGGAATTTCTTTATTCTTAATTTTAAGCATTGAGTAAGAAAGGATTTTAACATTACCTTGCAATAAGGGTATTTCGGCAGTTAAGGTTTTGATAATACTTGATTTCCCGCTGCCAACTTCACCAATAAGATAAACAAATTCTCCTGCATTGATAGAAAAATTTACTTGACTTAATACTACATTGTCTTCTCTTGCAATAGATGCGTTGCTAAATGAAATTACTTCTGCCATTAGATTTTTTTTGATATGAGTGGTGTAAATATTACTAAGTCTATTTTTTAATTGAACTTTAAAGATAAGGATTCTTTTCTTAGAGATAAAAGATTATTGAAATTAAACCCCTTAGTTACTGTTTTTCTTCAAGTTTAATAAGCTTCCCGAAGGGCATCTCTTTTATAAATTCGAGAATGTTTTCATTAATAAAATGAATATTATTTTTCTCGAATATTTTTGCTGCATTTCTTTCTGTACAATGAACAATAAGTTGAAACTCCTCATCTCTTATCTGGAGATAATCGGGTATTTTGTCAGTTCCCTTTGTTTTTAATATATATTTCATTTAATAAAATTGAATTTCAACAAAAATACAATAAAAAATAAAAAGCCTGCGTTATTTTCAAACGAGTTCTAAAATACAATCTTTTACAATAATGACTATTCAAGGAATAGAAATAAACATAAGATTGTTAATTACTTAGGTCGAAAGCAACATAAAAGCGTTTATAAAAAGCTAATTTTATAAATTGCATATGATATATAAAAATATGATTAAACGATTGATTTTCACTGCCGTAATGCTGTTGTTTTTTAGTCTCTCTTGGGCTCAAGAAACTAGCTATTACACTTCTGGGTTAGATAAGTATAGAAAAGGCGTCGAGCTTTTCGAAAAAGAGAAGTATGCATCGTCGCGCGATGTGTTTGAAGATTTTATCGAACACAATACCAAACAAGCTAAGAAATTAATTGTTGATGCTCACTATTACAGGGCGTTATGTGCTGTAGAACTTTTTAATAATGATGCCGAGTTCTTATTATCTCATTTTTTAGTTGAATTTCCAGAGAGTCCAAGAATTAAGGAGCTTTATTTTGTAATGGGTAATTTTCAGTATCGAAAAAAACGTTATTCAAAAGCCATAAAATGGTACAAACAAGTCGATCAGTTTGAGTTGTTGGACTTGCAAAAAGAGGAGTATTTGTTCAAAGTTGGTTACAGTTATTTCATGCGTAAAAAGATGGAATTAGCTAGCGAGAATTTTCTTAAAATAAAAGATGGAGAAGGTAAGTATGCGGTTCCTGCTAAATATTTTTATGCTCATATTGCTTTTGCCGATAAGAAATATGAAACAGCATTAAAGAACTTTAAAGCTCTCGAAGATGACGACTTATTTGGTCCTATCGTACCTTATTATATTATACAAATCTATTATTATCAAGATAATAACGAAGAGATAATCTCGTATGCACCAATGCTTTTAGACTCTACAAGTACAAGGCGAGTCCCAGAAATTTCTAGAATTTTGGGAGAGGCGTATTATAAGACAGAACGTTTTGCACAAGCGGTTCCTTATTTATTAACTTACAAAGAAAAAGGAAAGGAATACACACGTGCAGATGCATATCAATTGGCCTACGCTTATTATCGAACAAACGATTATCATTTGGCGTCTAAAAGTTTCGAAAATATTGCAAAACGAAAAGATTCTTTATCACAGAATGCTTATTATCATTTGGCCGATTGTTATTTGAAATTAGATAATAAAGAAAAAGCAATGATGGCTTTTCAAGAAGCAGCATCTTTAAATATTATTCCTGATGTTCAAGAAGATGCGATGTATAATTATGCAAAACTATCGTACGAATTATCCTATTCTCCTTTTAACGATGCTATTAAAGCGATTAAAGATTATTTAAAAACATATCCTAATTCTCGACATCATGATGAGGCTTATAATTATTTGAGCGAGGTTTTCCTTTCTACTCAAAATTATCAATTAGCTATTGAAACAATCGAAGAAATCGGAAGCAAATCTCCAGAAATTACAGAAAGTTATCAGAAAGTAACTTATTATAGAGCTTTGGAGTATTATGTAGACGCAAAATATTCACAAGCAATTGCTTTGTTCAATAAATCTATCGACAATTCGAAATATAATCTTAAGATTAGAGCGATGGCTAAATATTGGCGTGCAGAGGCTCGATATAAAATTGGAGAATACGAAAAATCATTCAACGATTATAACGATTTTGTATTAACTTCTGGTGCTTATGGTAGCGAGGAGTTTAAAGATGCGCATTATAATATGGGATATGCTTTGTTTAAGTTACACGATTATCAGAAAGCAATTGTTTGGTTTAGAAAATATACCGATTTTACTCAATCAAAAAAATTAACTAAAATAGCAGATGCGTATAATAGGGTTGGAGATTGTTATTTTATTTCAAAGAATTATAATTTTGCAATCGATTATTACGATAAGTCGATTGTCTTAAAAAGAAGAAATGTCGATTACGCTCTATTTCAGAAGTCTTTTAGTTTAGGCTTGCTAAAGAAATACCCACAAGAAATTGAACAACTTCAACAATTAACACAAGAATTCACAAGCTCTGCATACTTAGATGATGCGGTCTTCGAAATGGCAAATGCTTATAAATTTTTAAATTCTAATGATGCAGCCATCGAGAATTATTCGAGAATTATTAATGAGTTTCCTAGTTCAGATTATCGACCAAAAGCATTCCTACAAGCAGGAATGTTAGATTATAATGCTAATAAAGACGATGCTGCAATTTTGAAGTTTAAAACCTTAATTAGTAATTATCCTAAAAGCGATGAGGCGCAGAAAGCTTTACTTATTATGCGTAATATTTATATCGATATCAACGATGTAGATTCTTATATAAATTTCGCAAATAATAATTCTGTAGAAACAGAAGTAAGTAAGATTGAAGCCGATTCGTTAACCTATATTTCTGCCGAAAATTTATATATGGAAGGCAATTGTGAAGCTTCGGAACCAGGCTTTGTAAAATATATTAATAATTATCCTCAAGGAAGATATTTGCTAAATGCACATTACTTTAAGTCGGACTGTGAATTTGCGAAGAAAGAATACGATAGCGCTTTAGAATCCTATGATTATATTATTTCTCAGAGTGCAAATGAGTATACCGAAGATGCTTTGTTAAAGGCTGCTTTCATCACTTATTCCGATAGTAATTATACTCGGGCGGCAGAATTGTATGCAAAGTTAATAAAGAATTCTAGTAATAATACTAGTTTAACGGCTGCAAGAGTTGGTTTAATGAGAACCAAATTTAGGTTAAAAGATTATCCAGAGGCCATTAAGTCGGCAATGAAAGTGCTGATGATAAGCGAAGAGTCTGAATTGTTGAAAAGAGAAGTGCATTATGTTATTGGAAAGTCTTTCTTCGAAACAGGAGATATGGATGGTGCTTATGCCGAATTTATGCTCATCGCAGATCAGTCGAAAAGCGAGCAGGGAGCTGAGGCTAATTATCGTATGATAAAGATTGATTACGATAAAAAGGATTACGATAAAGCTATCAAACAAATAAATACATTTAAAGCATCTGGCTCACCGCATCAATTTTGGGTTGCTAAAAGTTTTATGATTTGGTCAGATATTTTTAAGGCTAAAGAAGATTATTTTATGGCTAAGGCTATTCTAGAAAGTATCATCAAAAATTATCAAAATAATACCGATGGAATTGTTAAAACAGCTCAAGAAGGGGTATATAATATTGAGCAGGAAGAAATTGACGAACAAGAACTCGAAGACGCTGCTGACGAGGATATAGAAATAAATATGAATACAGATATTAAAGATGATAAATTGTTTGAGGAGGACGATGATAATAAGAAAGATAGTGTTGTTGTAAAAAATATGGAACTGCCGCAGGTTGTTCCCGAGAAATCAGAAAGTCAACATACTCTTAAAACAAATGCCCCTTCTGAACTATTAAAATCTGGGGATAATGTTGAGAAAAGCAAAACTCAAATTATTGAAGAACGACCTATTAATGGAACAGCTAAAGAAAATGAGAATATAGAGATTGAACCAGATAAAGTTGTGCCCGAAAAAGAAAAGCCAAATATAAGCGAATCTGAAGAAAATATTAAAGAAACAGAAAACAAAGAGGAGGTTGAAAATGAAAAATAATATTAGATATATCGTTATTGTTCTACTTCTTGTTAATAGTATTTTTGTAAAAGCACAAGATGAAATTAATCATAATGTAGTGGTAATGAAGGCGTATTCTCCTGTTATTGGTGATGCTAATAAATTAAGCGAACAACCTCAGATTATCGATACAACGGTTGTGGATCCCAAGTTTAATTATAATATTAATTCGTTACCATTTTTTCCTCAATATACACCTCAAGCTATTAAACCTGTAAAAATGATTGGTGAGCCTTTGAAGAAATTATATCATAATTATGCTTTGATAGGTTTTGGAAATTATACCAAGCCTATGTTTGAATATCGCTATGGTAGTCAACGATCCAAAGATATTCTAGTAGGGTTAAATCTAAAACATTTGTCGCAACACGGAAATGTTGAGCTGGAAGGTGTGGAAGATAAAGTCTACACTGGTTATAGTCAGAATCACGCTAATTTTTATTTACACAAGATGTTTAAAACGTCGGTTTTAGAAACCGATTTAACCTATAACAGACAAGCCTTGCACCAATATGGACACAATGCTTTTACAGATACTATTTTCGATAAAAATCAGAATAAGCAAGTTTTTAGTTGGATGAATGCCACAATGCGATACAAAACAACCCGCCTAGATTCTTCGCATGTTAATTATAATGTATTTGTAGATTATAATTATTTTGAGGATTATCATAATACATTTTTAAACGATGTAGCTTTTGTTGGTGATGTTAGCTTATTTCTTAATGACGAATTAATAGGGTTAGATTTTGATTTTCATCATTACAATCATTTAACACCAGATGTATTATTTTCAAATACGATTTATCATGTACATCCAAGAATTAAAAAATTCAACAAACATTGGGGAATTGAGGCTGGTTTAAATTTCGATATTGATGCTAATAACGATTCTACATTATTCCATTATTATCCAGAAATAAAATTGCATTATAGTGTAATTGATTTCTTCTTAGTACCATATTTAGGGATTACAGGAGGGAAAGAGAGCAATAATTATAGAAAGATGGCAACAGAGAATCCATATATCAAATCGGGCTTAGTTGTTAGAAACACAAATAATTTAATTGTGCTGTATGGTGGACTAAGAGGGAATTTTACCGATCAGTTGTCGTACAATATTAAAGCAATGTATAGTATTATAGACGATGCGTATTTTTACACCAACGATTCTACTAATATTACAGAAAATCAGTTTGTTGTCGAATACGACGATATAGAACGTTATGATATTGATGCTGAGTTAAGTTGGGTAAAATCTAAGAAATTGAAATTTGCATTATTAGGGCAATATCACGGTTTTAATTTAGATGCTATCGAACACTCTTGGCATATTCCTGATTATGAGTTGACTTTTAGTACAAATTATAATTTGAAAAATAAGATTATTATAGATTTTGATATGTTTGTCAAAGGGCAGCGTTATGCTAAGACTTATTATTCTACTGGTAGTTTTGCCGAATATCAAGTTATTAAATTACCCGAGACTTTCGATATGAGTCTTGGAATCGAATATCGATACACTAAAATGTTAAGTGGATTTATTAGAGTAAACAATATTTTAGCTCGTAAGAACTATCTTTGGAATTATTATCCAACAGAAGGTTTGAATGTTATGGGTGGAATTATATACTCCTTTTAGAAGGACGTGTAATTTTTTGATAAAATGGAAAAAACACTGTTAGAACACTTAAAACTGAGAGCAGGACAACAAAAGGCGTTCTTTAGTTATCGTCAGATTTTTATAGAGTCGATTTTTCATTTAGACAGATTGACAAAGACTATTTCTGCTATGGCCAATGCTATTGGAGGAGAAATATATATAGGATTCCAAATTCAGAAATTTAAGTTTAAAGGGTTTGATACCAAACCAAACCATTTCCCCTCAGAAACTATTTTCTTAAATTTAATCCAAGAATACTTACAACCCAAAATAGAATTATTGACTATTGAGACCATAGAAGATGGACTTGTTATTAAAGTCCCAAATTCCAATATTAAGCCACATATATCACCTAATTACAGATATTATAAAAGGGTTTTGAGTAAAAATCAGGTGATGGAAGAGTTTGAAATTCGCCATTTATATCAATCATCATCTAAATCATTACTAAAGATTATCAATCTGACTAAATTGCAAGGAATTCCATTAATGAATGCTGGAAAGTTCGAAGAAATGAGATTCTATCCTAGAATACATATTCAGAACTTGGGGCAGAGAATCGAAAAAGATTATAAACTGGAGATAAGTATTCCTTCAGCTTTGGTCGACGAAAACTTTACAATTCTCCACAAATATCTTAAAGGCTATGAGTTAGATAAGAATATTTATACTATTCCTTCTTCAGAGCCTCTTTTTCAAGAAGAAACTAAAATGATTTTAGAATTAGTTTTAAAAGTTAATAATGCAAGTTACAAGCAGTTCTCAGAATCTAGCCTAGACATAAAACTATATTCAACAGAGGGGATTCACGAGCTTTCGTACAAAATATCTGAGTGGTTTCATTATAAAGGGAATTTACCATTACAAGAAAGCTTTGTAAAAAAAATAGAAGAATAGTAGAAATTCAAAAAAAAATATTAAATTTGCACACGCAAAAAGGATGGTCCAGTAGCTCAGCTGGATAGAGCAACGCCCTTCTAAGGCGTAGGTCCTAGGTTCGACTCCTAGCTGGATCACAAGGAATACTTATATTAAGTATTCCTTTTTTGTTTTTAAAAACATTTTTTTATCAAATAGCTGCGACATATTGGTAAAAAGAGAATTA
Source organism: Bacteroidales bacterium (assembly GCA_027064025.1). GTDB lineage: Bacteria > Bacteroidota > Bacteroidia > Bacteroidales > JAFGXI01 > JAFGXI01. The sequence continues at coordinate 3,228 of JAMOQL010000084.1, read as the reverse complement.
AAATAAAAACGAATTGTATAAATTTGTAGATTAATTTATCTTTTTTATGAAAAATATTCCAATGGTCGACCTTAAAGGTCAATACAATAATATCAAAACAGAAATAGATACTGCTATTGCAGGCGTTATCGACAATACTGCTTATATCAATGGTCCAGAGGTCAAGTCGTTCCAAAAAAACTTAGAGGATTATCTTTCTGTAAAAGAAGTTATTACTTGTGGAAACGGAACCGATGCTTTGCAAATTGCAATGATGGCTCTAGGATTAAAACCTGATGATGAGGTTATTACAGCTAATTTTACTTTTGTAGCAACTGTCGAAGTTATTGCCCTTTTAGGATTAACACCCGTTTTGGTAGATGTTTATCCAGATACTTTTACAATCGATATCGATGCTATAGAAAAAGCCATTACTCCTAAAACTAAGGCTATTGTGCCAGTACATTTATTTGGTCAGGCGGCTGATATTGAGGGGATTATGAAATTGGCCGATAAATATAATTTATATATTATCGAAGATACTGCTCAGGCATTGGGAGCAGATTATACATTTTCTGACGGAAGAGTTGCGAAAGTAGGAACTATTGGACACGTTGGAACTACATCTTTTTTTCCTTCTAAGAATTTAGGCTGTTATGGCGATGGTGGTGCTATTTTTACCAACGGAGAAGATTTGTCGAAGAAACTACGCTCTATTGTAAATCATGGCATGAAAGTTCGTTATTATCATGATAATGTAGGTGTTAACTCGCGCTTGGATACTATTCAAGCAGCAATTTTAGATGTAAAATTGAATTATTTAAATACTTATAATAATAATCGAAGAAAAGCAGCCGATTATTACGATCAAGCTTTTGCTAGTTGCGATAATTTACAAACCCCTAAACGTTTTGAAAAATCGAATCATATTTTTCATCAATATACCCTAGTACTTAGCGATGTTGATAGAGCAGGGCTTCAGGAACATCTTAAAGAAAGAGGTGTTGCATCTGCTGTTTATTATCCTGTCCCTCTACATTTACAAGAGGCTTATAAAGACGATAGATATACTCGAGGAGACTTTCCTGTTACAGAAGATTTGTGTAAAAATGTGATGTCATTGCCCATTCATACAGAAATGAAGGAGGAAGATTTAAAATATATTGCAGATTCTGTTTTAGAATTTTTTAAATAAATTGATTATGGAGAAAAAATATTTCGCACACGAAACTGCAATTATCGATGAAGGTTGCAGAGTTGGAGAAGGTACAAAAATTTGGCATTTTTCTCATGTTATGTCGGATTGTGTATTGGGAGAAAATTGTAATGTTGGGCAGAATGTTGTTATTTCACCAGAAGTAGTTTTGGGGAAGAATGTTAAAATTCAAAATAACGTGTCTATATACACAGGAGTTACTTGCGACGACGATGTTTTTCTAGGACCATCTATGGTGTTTACAAATGTTACTAATCCTCGTTCTGCAGTAAACAGAAGAGGAACCTATTCCAAAACTCATGTTGGTAAAGGAGCTTCGATAGGGGCAAACTCTACTATTGTGTGTGGGCACGATATTGGCGCTTATGCATTTATTGGAGCAGGAGCTGTAGTAACAAAGACCGTTCCTGCTTATGCTCTTGTTGTTGGCAATCCGGCAAAGCAACTGGGATGGATGAGTGAATATGGTCATCGTTTGGAGTTTGATAATAATCATATTGCAATATGCCCTGAAAGCGGAGAAAAATATCAATTAGAAAAAAATAAAGTTGTAAAATTGCCATTTTAGAGTGATTTTGTAAATATTCTTATAGACATAAAAAAAATAGAAATATGTATAATAAATTAGTTAACAAAGAAGCCAAAATGGCTGTTATTGGTTTGGGTTACGTAGGCTTGCCTATTGCATTGGAATTTGCCAAGCAAATTAAAGTGGTTGGATTCGATATTAAACCAGATCGTGTTGAGTTAATGAAAAAAGGCATTGACCCAAGTAACGAATTAGAAAAAGAAGAATTTGATGGTTGTGATATTCTATTTACAGCTGATATCAACGATTTGAAAGATGTAGATTTTTATATTGTTGCCGTTCCAACACCTATCGACGAGCATAATTTACCAGATATGACGCCTGTTATTAAGGCTTCGGAAACAGTTGGTAAAGTATTGTCTAAAGGTAATTATGTTGTTTACGAAAGCACCGTATATCCAGGAGCAACAGAAGAAGACTGTGTCCCTGTTTTAGAAAATTTTTCAGGGCTTAAATTTATTGACGATTTTAAAGTAGGTTTCTCTCCAGAACGTATTAATCCAGGCGATAGAGTTCATACTTTAACATCTATAGTAAAAGTAGCTTCTGGTTGCGATGCCGAAAGTTTAGATAATATCGCTAAAACATATGAACTAGTGATTAAGGCAGGTGTTCATAGAGCAAGTTCAATAAAAGTAGCAGAAGCTTCTAAAATTATTGAAAACACACAACGTGATGTAAATATTGCTTTGATGAATGAGCTTTCTATTATCTTTAACAAAATGGGGATCAATACATTCGAAGTGTTGCAGGCTGCTGGTACAAAATGGAATTTTTTAAAATTCTTCCCAGGATTAGTTGGTGGTCACTGTATTGGTGTCGATCCGTATTATTTATCGTACAAAGCTAAGCAATTTGGATATCATCCTCAGATGATTGATGGTGGGCGTTTTGTAAATGATAGTATGGGACGTTATTTGGCGAAACAAACTGTAAAAGCAATTATTGCAAAAGATAAGAATATTAAAGGTGCTCGCGTCTTAGTTATGGGAATGACTTTCAAAGAGGATGTTACCGATATTCGAAATTCAAAAGTTATCGATGTTATTGACGAGTTAAAATCGTTTGGTACAGATGTTTCTGTTTGCGATGCTTGGGCCGATAAAGCTGAGGTAAAAGAGGAATATAATCTTGAATTAATCTCAGAACCTTCTGGTTTGTACGATGCAATTATTGTGGCTGTAAACCATAAACAGTATAAGAATTTACCAGAATCTCATTTCCAGAAATTAATGGATGAGAAAGGAATTGTTTTTGATGTTAAAGGTATTTATAGAGATAAATTTACTAATCTAACCTATTTGAGTTTGTAATACTCGGTAGTATCCCATAAACTGTGTAAAGTGAAAGTCTAATGGTTCCAAGTTACCGTTAGACTTTTTATATTTATATAACCAAACACAGAACAATGGACAAAGAAGAATTATTAGACAAGGCGTTTCTT
>JAMOQL010000083.1 GCA_027064025.1 Bacteroidales bacterium | reverse complement strand
GGTTTAAATCTGACGATTCCATTGGTATATGCGGAGCAACCTCTACTCCAATGTGGTTAATGGACAAAATAGCCAATCATATACAAACAATAGAAAAATAAAATGCAAAAAGAAATCAAAAAAATAGCAGTATTTACTTCTGGTGGAGATGCTCCAGGAATGAATGCCGCAATTAGAGCCGTTGTAAGAGCAGGTTTATACAATCATCTCGAAGTATTTGGAATTATGCGGGGATACGAAGGTCTAATTGATAATTCCTTTAAAACACTTAACTCCAAAATGGTTAGTAATATTATTCAACAAGGAGGTACAATTCTTAAAAGTGCTAGAAGCAAGCTTTTTATGACAAAAGAAGGTCGTAAAATAGCCTATAATAATTTAAAAGAAAAAGGCATTGATGCAGTTGTTGCTATCGGAGGAAATGGAACTTTTACTGGTGCAAAAGTGTTCCAAGAAGAATATAATATTCCTTTTGTTGGAATTCCGGGAACTATAGACAATGATTTATGCGGAACCGATTATACCATAGGTTACGATACCGCCATTAATACAGCCATGCAGGCCATCGATAAAATTCGTGACACAGCTAATGCTCATAATAGATTATTTTTCGTCGAAGTAATGGGGCGTGATGCAGGATTCCTGGCACTTCGCTCAGGGATATCTTCTGGTGCAGAAGCTGTACTACTTCCTGAGATTTCAACACACTTACAAAATTTACATCTCTATTTAGAAACAGGATTTAAAGAAAAAAAATCGAGCGGAATAATTGTAATTGCCGAAGGCGAAGAAGAAGGAGGAGCTTATGAAATTGCTAAAAAAGTAAGAACTGATTTTGAAGACTACGATGTTAGAGTTACTATTCTTGGTCATGTTCAACGAGGAGGTTCACCGAGTGCCTTCGACCGTGTAACAGCATCTAAACTTGGTGTTGCAGCTGTTGAAGCATTACTCTTGGGTGAAAATGATGTTATGCTTGGAACTAAATGTGGAAAAGTTGTTTCTGTTCCTTTCTCAACTGTAATTAGAAAAGACAAAAAAATAGATCAGAAATTGTATGATTTATTAACTGTACTAAATTATTAGAACAAAAGAATAATTGAATCAAGATACTAAATATCAATATATTGATGTTGTTTTACCTCTAGCAATTAGAGAATTCTACACTTACTCTATTCCCCTAGATTTGCAAAAAGAAATAGAGCTTGGAAAAAGAGTTATTGTACAGTTTGGGAAAAGCAAACTGTACTCTGCTATTATTGTTCATAAACACAATAATCCTCCTCAGCATTATGAAACAAAACCAATAGAATATTTCTTAGATAAAGAAGCCATAATCAATCTTAATCAAATAAAATTTTGGATCTGGTTATCTAAATATTATATGTCTTCTGTCGGAGAAATATACCGAGCCGCTTTACCTACCGGACTAAGATTAGAGAGTGAATTAAAAATAGCTTTCAACAAAAGTTTTAATCATTATGATCAGTTAAAACCTAAAGAATCTGAATTAATAAAACTACTACAAGATACTGAAAACCTAAGTATTGGAGAGGCTGGGAAATTATTAAATAAAAAACAGATTCTACCATTAGTAAAATCTTTACAAGAAAAAGGAGCGCTTTCCCTTAGCGAGAAAATTATAAAAAACTACAAACCTAAGTACGAAACTTATATTAAACTTAGCGAGGCATTCAAACACAAAGAAAATATTAATTTAGCCTTTGAACAAATTGGTAGAGCACACAAACAAGAAGATTTATTACTCAATTTCTTAAATATATCAGCTCCGTTTTCCGAAAGTCCACGAAGAGTAAGTAAATCCATATTATTAAAAGAAACTAATTCTAGTGCTTCTATTTTATTAGGACTAATAAAAAAAGGTGTTTTAGAAACCTATCAGGAGGCCATAGCCAGACTAAAGCCCAATAATACCTTAATTTCGGGTAAAAAAGTGCTTTCTGAAGCACAAAATAAAGCCTTACATAAAATAAAAAAATCATTTGAAAATAAAGATACTGTTTTACTCCACGGGGTCACTGCTAGCGGAAAAACAGAAATCTATATTCATCTTATCGAAGAAATATTAGCACAAAATAAGACGGTCCTTTATCTCCTACCCGAGATTGCACTAACCTCTCAAATTATTGATAGATTGGCGGCTGTTTTTGGCGATAATATTGGCATCTATCATTCCAAATATAGCGATATGGAACGGGTTGAATTATGGAAAGAGTTACTAAAAGGAAATCAATCTAAATATAAGATAATACTTGGCGTTCGTTCTTCAATTTTTTTACCATTTAATAACTTAGGTCTAATTATCGTTGACGAAGAACACGAAAATACATTTAAACAATATAACCCTTCGCCAAGGTATCATGCCAGAGATGCCGCAATTATTCTAGCAAAACAATATAATGCAAAAACTTTACTGGGCACAGCAACACCGTCGATTGAGAGCTATTTTAATACTCAACAAAATCGATATGATTTAGTCGAACTCGATGAAAGACACAATAAATCGTTATTACCTGAAATACAAATTGTTGACCTAAAGAAAGCAAGACATCAGAAGAGAATGAATTCTCACTTCTCATCGCAATTATTGGATGAAATAAAAGATACCATTGATAATAAAAAACAAGTCATTCTTTTTCAAAATCGCAGAGGCTATGCTCCTTTTGTAGAATGTTCTGACTGTGGATGGGTTCCTCAATGTGAACATTGCGATGTTAGTTTAACTTATCACAAATTTTCTGGAGAATTAAAATGTCACTATTGTGGTTATTCGATAAAAAATCCCACCCACTGTCTAGCCTGTGGCAGCCCTTCCATGCAAACAAAAGGATTTGGAACTGAAAAGATTGAAGATGAAATTCAAATCTTCTTTCCAGATAATAAAGTTGCTAGATTCGATTTAGACTCTACCAGAAAGAAAAATGCTGCTGAAGAGATTATTTATAAATTCGAAAACAAAGAAATCGATATATTAATTGGTACACAAATGGTAACCAAAGGATTAGACTTTAAAAACGTTGGTCTTGTGGCAGTATTAAATGCCGATAATTTATTGAATTATCCCGATTTTCGAGCCGAAGAAAGAAGTTTTCAATTAATAACACAAGTTAGTGGGCGTGCAGGACGGTTCGATGGAGCAGGAAAAGTACTTATTCAAACTACACAGCCAGATCATAAAATTATTAAACAAATACTTCAAAATAATTTCTTAGGTATGTATCAAGAGCAAACTAAAGAAAGATTTGAATTTGCTTATCCCCCTTATGTTCGATTGCTAGAACTAACTGTGAAACACAAACTCCCAAACATAAGTAATAAAGCGGCATATTTATTAAGTAAAGAGTTAAGAGATATTTTACCACAAGTTCCTATTCTTGGACCACAACCTCCTGTTATCAATAGAATTCAAAATATGTACTTACAAAATATTTTAATAAAACTTCCCAAAACCAAATCTATTAGCCACTATAAAACTCTTATATTAAACAGAATTGATGCTGTAAAATTTCAAAGAGAATTTAGAAGTATTGTCGTTCAAATTAATGTTGATCCTTACTAATTTTTACTTACGTAATTATAATTAGTTAATTACACGTATTTTTGAATTACATTTCTTATTTAACTTATTATCAAATAATTATAATTATTAAATAAATTGATAATAAAAAACTTTCTAATCTAGAGTTACGTAATCTTAAAGCAGAAACAATAAAAAAATTAAATGCTAGAATACCAAAAAAAAATACTTAAGAAATTACGTTTTAATTCGTTTCTTTTCGTAAAAGAACTTAATAAATCTGTTAATTGGCTTAGTAAGAAAGAATATTTATCTCTACTTAGTTGGGTAGAAGAGAATTACGAACCAATTGAAATTCAATCGTAGAAGAACAAAAAAATAGCATTGAGCTAAAATATTTGTCTGTATATTTGTTGATTAAATAATTTGACAAATTCAATTTATACACAAATGAAGAAAGCTAGTGTTATTACTCTAGGGTGCTCAAAAAACTTAGTCGATTCAGAACAAGTTTTATTCCAATTAGAAAAAAATGGTTACGAAATTGAACATAATGGTTCGTACGAAAATAAAGACATTGTTTTGGTCAATACTTGCGGTTTTATTCAAGATGCAAAACAAGAATCTATCGATCTTATATTAGATCTTATTAAAGCAAAAAAAGAGGGTTCCATAAAAGACATCCGTGTATTTGGCTGCTTATCCGAAAGATATAGAGAAGAACTTAAAGCTGAAATTCCTGAAATAGACCAATATTACGGAACCTATGAATTAGAAAAAATTTACAGTGACTTACGTCTTAAAACAACTAAAAATACTTTGGAAAGACGAATATTGACAGGAGCAAGTCATTATGCATATGTAAAGATTTCAGATGGTTGTGATAGAACCTGCTCCTTTTGTGCAATTCCTCTAATAAAAGGAAAGCACCGTTCCAGACCTATGGAAAGTATTTTGGCTGAATGTAAATATTTAGCTAATAAAGGGACTAAAGAAATCATATTAATTGCACAAGATTTATCTTACTATGGTTTAGATCTTAAAGAAAAACATCTATTAGCTGAATTAGTCGAGAAGATATCTGAAATAAATGGGATAGAATGGATTCGCATGCACTACCTCTACCCTGCTCGTTTTCCATACGATATTTTAGAAGTTATGAAAACCAACCCAAAAGTCTGTAAATATATTGACTTAGCATTGCAGCATGTGAGCGATAATCAGCTTAATCTAATGCGAAGAAATATCAATAAAGCAGAAACTATAAAATTGGTAAAAACCATCAAAAAGGAAGTCCCAGATATTGCATTACGAACAACAATGCTAGTAGGTCATCCGGGAGAAACACAGCAAGATTTCGAAGAGCTAATCGAATTTATTGAAGATGTAAAATTTGATAGACTAGGTGGCTTTACCTATTCAGCCGAAGATAATACCTTTGCCGACGAAGAATATGAAAACGATGTCCCTGATGATGAGAAACAAAATCGATTTAATAAAATGATGGATGTGCAGCAAAATATTTCGAATTTAAATAATCAATCTAAAATTGGTAAAATTTTTAAAGTAATTATTGATAAAGAAGATAATGAATATTTTATTGGTAGAACAGAATTCGATTCTCCAGAAGTTGACAATGAAGTACTTATTGGAAAAGAAAACAATCTTAAAATTGGTGAATTTTACCCAATAAAAATAACATCATCTGATGATTTTGATTTATACGGTGAGTTAGACTAAATTAATTAACTCGATGCAAGCGGGAATTAATTATCCAGAAAGGGATTAAAACAACTTCTCTATAATTTTTAAGAGAAGTTGTTTCTTATTTTATTAAGAAGAAAGAATCTATTTGATTTCTTCATCTTTAGAATAAAACTGAAAACCCAAACGTTTGCCTGTTTTCACCTTAGATTTATTGATTGTATCATTTATTTGAGCAACAGTTACTTGCTCTACGTATTTGTACGGAGGAACTAATAGATCAAACTCTAACGAATACTGGATTGCAGAATCAATCACATTTTTTATATGGTTTCTATCAATCTTAATATTTCCAAAATCATTCTGTAAAAATGCCATTTGATGCTTTCCCTCGACAAAGAAAAACTCATCTTTATTAATAAATAAACGTCCTATTAAATAGCCCAAGTCATCTAATCGATTATATTTAAACGAATCTGACAAGAAATTATAAACATTAATTACTCCACAATAAGAATTAAGTCTATCTTTCTGAATATAAGTTGTTTTCCAAATATTATGTGAATTTTCAAATTCGAAAATATTAGTATGCATATGAAAAACGATTACATCACCTGCTACTTTAATTTCAGCCTCAAAATAACCTCGATCTTTATATTCTAATAATACTCTTTTATCGTTTTCTTTTAACTCATTATTTATGGTTTCAACAGTATTTTTCAATTCTTCCTTCAAAATTCCAAAAGCAGAAACGGTATAATCATATACTCTTTGCTTAATTGCCGACTTCTCTTTTAAAGTATTTACTATTTGTTTTTGAATTTTATCCATTTTTTATACTATTTATTTAATATGCTTTTGCAAATAAAACTCGTTGGTTAGATGGTTTACCAGTTAAAATACATACGCCATCTTCCTGTGGATTATCAATCGGTATACAACGAATTGTAGCTTTTGTTAAATCTTTAATCTTATTTTCTGTTTCCGAAGTACCATCCCAATGTGCATAAACAAACCCCCCTTTTTCAATAGCAATTTTAAACTCATCCATTGTATCTACATAATGCTTAGTTTCTTCTCTCTGAGTTAAGGCTTTCTGATAAATATTCTCTTGAATCTCTTTTAGTAACCCTTCAACATGTTTAACTACATCATCTTGCATCACCGTTTCTTTTTCAAAAGTATCTCTACGAGCCACCTCACAAGTCCCTTGTTCCATATCTCTAGGACCAACAGCAATTCTAACAGGAACACCTTTCAATTCGTATTCAGCAAATTTATAACCTGGTTTTTGGGTATCTCTATTATCAAATTTCACAGAAATTCCTAGATCTCTTAATTCTTTGGCTAATACATTTATTTTTTCACTTATTAAACCCAACTGCTCTTCGCCCTTATAAATAGGAATAAACACAACTTGTATTGGCGCCAAGTTTGGTGGTAAAACCAAACCTTGATCATCAGAATGAGCCATAATTAATGCCCCCATTAATCTGGTTGAGACTCCCCAAGAAGTTGCCCACACATGATTAAGCTTACCTGTTTTATCAGCAAATTTCACATCAAATGCCTTTGCAAAATTCTGTCCTAAGAAATGAGAGGTTCCCGATTGCAAAGCTTTTCCATCTTGCATTAACGCTTCAATAGTATAAGTTTCTAGAGCCCCAGCAAATCGTTCATTATCCGATTTTGTTCCGATAATAACAGGTAAGGCCATCCACTTTTCTGCAAACTCTGCATAAACATTAATCATTTGTTTTGTTTCTGCAATAGCTTCTTCCTTAGTTGCATGTGCTGTATGACCTTCTTGCCATAAAAACTCAGAAGTTCGTAAAAATAAACGAGTCCTCATCTCCCAACGAACCACATTTGCCCATTGATTAACTAAAATTGGTAAATCTCTATACGATTGAATCCAATTTTTATAGGTATTCCAAATAATAGTTTCTGATGTTGGCCGAACAATTAATTCTTCTTCTAATTTTGCATTTGGATCAACCTCTATTCCATCTTTTCCATTTCTTAGCCTGTAATGCGTTACTACAGCACATTCTTTTGCAAATCCTTCTACGTGGTTTGCTTCTTTAGAGAAAAAAGATTTAGGAATAAATAATGGAAAGTAAGCATTCTCATGTCCTGTTTCTTTAAACATTTTATCCAGTTGAGCTTGCATTTTCTCCCAAATAGCATAACCATATGGTTTTATTACCATACTCCCTCTTACCGCAGAATTTTCCGCTAAATCCGCTTTTACAACTAACTCGTTATACCACTGAGAGTAATTCTCTTTTCTACTTGTTATTCCTTTTCCCATTATTCCTAGTAATTCTTATTCTGTTTATAATCTGACACTTATATACTTTTTTAATATAAAAAATATATTGGTATAGTATTTGTTAAAGTATCTTAAAAATATTTTAATTTATTTTTGTAAAATTAATTAATAAATTTGATTTACAATTAAGACTAAAAAAAACAAAAATAAGCATGTTAAGTTACACAAAGAAATATTCATCCCTATAATACCTTTCAATCATGAAAAAAAAATTATTATTTTTATCCGTTTTAGCAAGTTTCTTCAGTATTATGTCCTGTTCTGTATCTACAAAAACTACAGCATACGATCCATTATACTTTGATAGCAACGATAATAAAGAAGCCGATGCTTTAGTTTATGGTTATTTTGAAGATACCCAAATACCGGAGGCAGAAAATACAAAGAAATCTACAGAAGTGTATTATGATGAAGATGGAAACACCTATGTTACTAATAACACATACGAAGATGGTGCTAAAAGTAATAATTATTACAATGATTACGAATCTCGAATTAAACGATTCAATTATAATTCTGATTATGATGATTATTACGATCCTTATTATACAGGAAGCAATTGGAGTTTAAGTGTTGGTATGGGATTTGGGTACAGTTATTGGGGTGGCTACTACTCTCCATACTATTCTCCTTACTCATGCTATAATTCTTGGTACGGAAACAGTTATCCTTATTACGGATATAATCCTTACTATGGTGGAAATTATTGGAACGGATATAATAATGGATATTACGATGGATTTAACGATGGGTATTACGGAAGAAGTGCCTATTATTCTAATGGTTCATCCTCATATTATAGAGGAAATTCTTATGGAAGAAGAAATTCAACAGGATCAACAGCTTCACGAAATTCATCAAATTCAAGTGGTACAAGTTCTACTAGATCATCTTCTAGAAGTTCAGCTATATCTAATCCAAGAAGTTCAAGTTCTTCTCGCTCATCAATTTCTAATCCAAGAAGTAACTCATCTAGTAGAAGTTCTGTAAATAGTAGAGCCTCTAGATCAGGTTCATCAAGTAGAAGTTCTGTCAGATCAAGGTCTACTAGATCGAGTGTAAATAGCAGGGCGACACAGACAAGAAGTTCAAGTACTCGCTCTAGTTCTTCGCACCAACGATCATCCATTGCCCCACGAAGCAGTTCTTCATCAAGAAGTACAACAAAATCCTATTCTGCACCACGGAGTAGCAGTCATTCTTCAAGTAGTTCTTATCGTTCTAGTAGCTCTAGTAGAAGTTCTGGTTCTAGCTCAAGATCATCAGGTTCTAGAAGATAATAACTTTACATATCATTAATATTATACTATTCTTAAAAATCATTTTATGAAAAAGCTCATATATTTATTTATCACCTTAATTATCAGTAATTTATCTTATTCTCAATCTTTAGATGATGCACTACGTTATTCTAAATCAAACTTGAGTGGAACAGCTCGTTACGTTTCTATGGGTGGTGCTTTTGGAGCTCTCGGGGGTGATTTATCTTCTATATCTGACAATCCCGCTGCAACTGGCGTTTTTATGTATTCCGAAGTCAACTTTAGTCCTACTTTGTATAATTCATTAAACAAAACTGAGTTTTCGAATAACAAATCGTACGACAATAGATATAATTTTAACTTCAACAATATAGCTTTTATTGTTAGTTCAAAAACCAAAAACAGCGATTGGAAATCTCTTAATTATGCCTTCACCTATAAACGCCTAGATAATTACCATCATAATTATTATGCTTATGGAGAAAATAATAATAATTCGATTACTGATTATTTTGCTGAACAAGCAAATGGAACTTCTCTCTACGATTTAGATAACAATTATGATGGTCGCTATATTGGAGACAATGCTTACCAAACTTATTTGATTGATCCAGACAGCGTTGCCCCTATTAATAACGAGTACCACAGTATGTATAATAATTATGGAGAAACTCAAAGCAATACAATAAAAACTAAAGGCAGAAAGGATCAGTGGTCTTTTGCTATTGGAGCTAATTACAAAGATATGCTCTATATTGGTGCATCGCTAGGTTATTCAACTATAAATTTCAACTATTCCTCGACCTTTCGTGAAAGAAATCTAGATAAAAACATTGACAATTTTAAAGAAATGCAATACTATAACGAATATACAACAAAAGGTTATGGATACAGATTTAATATCGGTTTTATTGTGAAACCTATTAAATGGCTAAGAATAGCTTCTTCTTTCCAAACTCCTATTCGTTATTATTTATCCGATAGCTACAGTCATGTGATAGATTCCTGGGGAATTTATGCAAACGGAGAAGAAAAATATAGATCTTCTTCCTCTCCAATCGGGAATTACGATTATTACATAACTACACCTTTAAAAATAAATGCCGCATTAGGTTTTGTAATTGCCAAAAAAGCAACTATCGGACTAGAGTATAATTATATTGACTATTCTAGAGCAAAAATAAATTCTAGAGAAAATACTGATGAGTTTGCCATTGATAATGCAGATATCAGTCAAATATTAAACCCTAGTCATAATGCAAAAATAGGTTTTGAATACCGATTGGGACAGATTAGCTTACGAACAGGACTTAGTTATTTCGACTCCCCTTATAACGATACACAAATGAATAAAGACTCGTATACCATTTATTACAATGGAGGTATTGGATTTAATATTGATTATTATTATATCGACTTTGCATATTCTTATGGACAAAGTAATTACTACTATTATCCATATCAATTAGAGTCGACCAATACTGCGCCATACTATATTAGTCAGAATACAAATAAATTTATTATGACCATGGGTGTTAGGTTCTAATAAAAACCCCTATATGCTATTGCTTATTTTGAATTTCGATAGCTTCGACAATAGTTTCAGCTATTGAAAATACAAATGACTTATCTTTTTCAATAATTAATTGATCCGTAAAAATATAGTTTGACAAAAACTCTAACAAAATAGGTTGTTTAACTTCCTTCTTTTTATTAAGAATAGCATCTAAAATGACTTTGGGTTTTCCTGTAAGTTTATCAGACTTTCCTGATTCTATTGCTTTATTCAATATTGTAACATCCTCTTTTGATAAACCTCCAATTTCGTTTTCGATAGATTTTGCAGCTACATCCATCAAATTAAGAGCTTTTGCAATTGATTCTTCTGTCAAAGTAGAATCTACTTTTTTTATTTTATATAAGTTAAAAATATGGAAAAGCATTTCTGCAGCAGCATTTTTGGTATCCTCTTCAAGTTTGTACTGCTCTACATTAGCAACAATAAAACTAAGAGCTACTGATTGCTTCTGTAACAACTCCTTAAATTGAATATCTAACTCTTCTTTAGGTAAATCTTGCACTTTTCTATATGCATCAACAATTTCTTTTTCTTTAAACATCATCAATTTATTAAAAAAATACCCAATGCTTATATTGGGTATTCATTCTTATTTTTAATTTCTTTATTTCTCTATTCTAATCCGTGCATCAACAGCTACAACTCTATTTGGGCTTCCTAAAAGAGGATTTAGATCCATTTCAAAAATTTCAGGTGCTATATTTACTAAAGCTGAAACTCTTTGAACATTTTCTGCAAACATATCTTCGTTTACTCCCTCCTGTCCTCTTGCACCTCTGATAATTCCATAAGAATTAAGCCCTTGAATCATTTGATGAGCCTCAGTGTTTGAAAGAGGTGCTAATCCTGCTTTGACATCTTCCAAAACTTCGATAAAAATACCTCCTAAACCACACAAAACCATATGTCCAAATTTATCTTCTCGCTTGGCGCCTACAAATAATTCTGTACCAGATAGCATGGGTTGAATTAATATTGCAGTGGTATCTTTTATTTTCATCATTCTTTCGAATTCTGACTCGATAGTTTTGTTGTCATTAACATTTAAAACAACTCCACCAACATCTGATTTATGTACAGGACCAACCACCTTCATCACAACTGGTAATCCCAAGTTATTTGCTTTTTCAACAGCAGCTTTTTTTGTTGTAACGACCGCCTCGCCAGCTCTATTAATTCCAGCAGCATCAAGCAATTCTACAACTTTTTCTGGTTCTAAATATCCATTGTTTGCGGCATCAATAATACTTCTAATTTTTTCAGAATCTACTTCTGGTAATTCTATTTTCTCCTCAACAGGTTTATCGGAGTAGTAGACTTTTGCTAAAGCTTCTCCTAGCAAAACTTCGTCTGGAAAATTAATTCTTCCTTTAGCCAAAAAATGTTTTATTTCTTCAGCAACATTAACTACTGATGGGAGAACAGGATAAATAGGCTTCTTTGTTGTTTTCATTTTTTCATCGAGCAAATCGTAAACATCGAAAACAGGAAATAAACCAGGACTCCCAAAAACAACAACCATGGCGTCAATATTATCAAAATCATTATCAACAGCATCTATAATATCACCTAATTGCTCTGCAGTTCCTGTTGCTAAGAAGTCTATTGGATTGGCTACCGAAGAACCAGGAAAAAGCTTCGTTAACAAATCCTCAGCTTTCGCTCCCTCAATCGAAGGTACTTCTAAACCATTATTCGACAAAGCATCTGTTAACATTACTGCAGGTCCTCCTGCGTGAGTGATAATAGCAATTTTCTTTCCCTCCAACTCCTTATGCATAAATACCGAAGCAATGGTCGTTAACTCTTCTCTAGAATGACAACGAACGATACCAGCTTTCTGAAATAGAGCTTCGACAGCGGTGTCTGAGCTAGCCAAGGCTCCTGTGTGAGAAGATGCTGCTCTACTTCCTGCCTCCGAGCCTCCCGATTTGATTGCTGCAATTTTACAACCTTTTCTGATTAATGAAGAAGCGTGTTTAAGTAATTTTTTAGGTTTATCAATATTTTCAATATATAACAGTTTAACTTTTGATGATGTTTGAGCATCGAAGGTTTCATCTAAATATTCTAAAACTTCTTCGACTCCAAGCTGAGCAGAATTACCAACTGAATATACTGAATTAAATGTTAGACCTTTTGGTACCCCCGATTCCATAATAAATACAGCAGTCGCTCCTGATCCGGAAATAAAATCGACCCCATTGGGGTCTAATGTTGGAATCGGAGTTGTAAATACACCATTGTAATTTGTATTTAACACTCCTATGCAATTAGGACCTATTAAAGAACCATCATATTTATTAATTTGCTCAACAATCTGCTTTTCTAGTTCTTCTCCTTCATGTGATTCTTCGGAAAAACCTGCCGATAATATGATAAAGCCTTTAGTTGCTTTTTGTTCTGTTAGTATTTCTACTGTGTCTGGAATAAATTTAGCAGCAATAGCCATAATTGCCATATCTACCTGTGGTAATTCATCAACAGAATGATATACTTTTAATCCCTGAATCTCATCTTTTTTAGGATTCACGACATATAAATCGCCATTAAAATCCCCATCTAAAAGGTTTTTTAATAGCTTTCCGCCTGGAGCATGAATATTATCGGTACCGCCAACAACTACGATACTTTTCGGGGCAATTAATTCTTTTGCAATCATAATTATACGTTTCAATTTTAATATACTGGACGAATAATTATATCCATCCTTGTTAGTTTCTCATTTTCACAAAAATAAAGAAAAAAGGATGGATTTTACTGCTTTATATATTTAATTCTTTAGCTTTTTTTGCTAAGTTAATATCAACCAAAAAACCTTCTCTTTTCATTTCTTTAAGTTCGTCTTCAGTAAAATTAAAAGCAACAGTTGCTAATGCGTACTTATTGTTACGAAATCTATTAGCCCATGTATAGAGTTTCCCCATTGTTTTTGGGCCTGTAATCCATTTTCCTTTAGGATTCTTTTTTACATTATACCTAAATTTCTTCCATAGTTTAATGCGATCTTCTTCGCTTAATTTTTTCTTAGGATACCAAATTAAATGCTCATCAAACCTCAATTTCCACAGGGCATTAACTTTCTTAATTAACTCTGGTGATAAATGATTTTTGAATTTCGACATTCTATGGACTCTTTTCAAATAAGCTGATTTTTTAGCATTTTCGTCTGTTAATAAATCATCTAAAAACTTTAATGCTTGATCATGAACATCTTCGTCTGACGTCACAATATTCCAATTCAATTTTTCTCCAAATCTATTTTCCCAAGCTTTATTTATTTTATTAAAAGTTTCTTTAGATATCGCTTTTCTTTTAAGATGTATGGTCTTTTTAAATCGCTGTTTAAATTTCTGTTTAGAAGTCGTTTTATTTTTATTTTCCAAATCTTTAATAAAATACGAACATGTTACTTCAGGATTGTGTCTTTTAATTTCAATATCCCAATCCAGATCAGCACCAAAACACTCCCGCCAAGCATTACTCAACCTTGTGCGTTGTTCAGCATTAAACATTGATTTTCTTTTAAGAATCGAATGTTTAAAACGAGGGAAAAACCTTATTAAAGTAGGATTTTCTGCTTTAAATAAGTCTTTAACAAAATCATTAATAAAATCATCTGCAGATTTCAATCTCGTTATTTTCGTCCAAGTTCTTTCTTCTCCAAATCTATCAAACCAGGCGTCAGAGATTGCTTGCTTTATCCCTTCTGGTACATCATCTTTTTTATGTTCAATAAATTTTTGATTAAAATTGGCCTGAAAAGACTGTTTAGTCATTTCTTTATTGTTCTCCAAATTTCCAAGAAACCTCAAAGCAACAACCGTTTGTTCACGACCATGTGCATCAAGTTCAAAACCTAAAGCAGTAATTTTTTTTCTCGCTCGTAATTTCTTCCCCTTTTTATTGGCTTGTTTAACACCAACCAAAAAAGTCCCTAATCCTTGTCCTTTATAACGGAATCTATGGTTTGTATAAATTTTCTCTCCACTATCAATAGCATCTTTCAACAAAGCCATCCATTTATTCTCTGTTATTTCTTCTTGCTCCTTATGTCCATCACCAAAGTAAAAGTTAATGGAATTTAATTTTTCTAAATGCTCTTTAGGTAATTTTTGAGTTGGATGATTATATATTAGCTTCTGCTTTCTAAACCAACGATATAATTTTTGATCAAGATAATCTTTATTTACAGTTGTTTTACCATAATCTGCCTTATAAGATTTCATGCGTTCAAACATTTCATCCCATTCTGCTAAATATTTTTTCTTCTGTTCAATTTTACGTTTATCGGAACTTAATTTCCTTTTTGCAATGTCTTTTTCAGACAAGACTTTCTTTATCATAAATTTAAAATTCTTTATTATATTCTAATTGCGTGTAACAAAAGAAGCTAAATATTATCAGAATAACAAGAAAAAAGAAATATTTAACTACTTTTAACAACAAAACATATATCAAAGACTATCATATAACAAAATCTCTAAAACATCTAATATCAAAACAAAAGAGATTGGCAAAATATCACCAATCTCTCTATTATATATTCTATGTTATTTCAGAAGACGAAATTATAGCTCATCTAACTCAACTGTAAAATGACGCATTATTGGGGCTTCTTTTAATATCCTTACTCCATTTTTAATATCGGAGCGTCTATCAAATACATTTTTAAGAGCCACCGCAACTACGTCCATGTGATTGTTTGTATATGTTCTTCTGGGTATTGCAAGACGAACAAATTCAAGCCCATCGAATCGATTTTCTCTTGTTACGGGATCTCTATCAGCTAAAATGGCTCCAATTTCTACCGCTCTAATACCAGCTTCCTTATACAATTCTATAGCTAATTTTTGTGCAGGGAACTCCTCTCTTGGGATATTTGGTAACAATTTAGCAGCGTCTACAAAAACGGCATGTCCTCCTATTGGTCGCTGTACAGGGATACCCCAATCGATAAGTTGTTGCCCTAGATATTCTACTTGTTTAATTCTGGTTTCTAATGTTTCAAATTCTGTCCCTTCATCTAAACCTTGAGCCAAGGCATTCATATCTCTACCAGACATACCTCCATATGTAAGATAACCTTCGAACATAATATTAAACATAGACGCTTTATCGAACAATTCTTTACTTCGCATAGCAATAAAGCCCCCCATATTTACGATTGCATCTTTTTTACTACTCATAGTCATTGCATCTGCATAAGTATACATTTCTGCAACAATTTCTTTGATTGTTTGGTCTTCGTAGCCTTTTTCTCTTTTTTTGATAAAATATGCATTTTCTGCAAAACGAGCAGAATCGACGACTACCATTACACCTTTTTTCTCAGCAAAAGCTTTTACATCGCGCAAATTCTCCATAGAAACAGGCTGTCCTCCGGAAGTATTATTAGTAATCGTTACAACAATAAATTTTATTTTAGAAGCATCGTTCTCATCAAAAACTTTCTCTAATTTTTTTATGTCAACATTTCCTTTAAAA
>JAMOQL010000082.1 GCA_027064025.1 Bacteroidales bacterium | reverse complement strand
GGTTATTTTATTACGTATAAATACTTAAATTATTTTAATAACTATTTTTAATATTTCTGTAAATATCTAAAATTTAACATTTAAAATCAGACAAAATGAGAAAAGTAAAAAATGTATCGTTAATTATGTTTCTATCAATTTTTTTGTTTTCGGCTTCCGTAGCCTCAGCACAAAAATGTAATGGACACGAAAAACAAACAAAACAAGGTATCGAAAATAAAATACCTGATTTAACTGATAAGCAAAAAGAAGAAATCAAAGCTTTAAGAATTGCTAATATGAAAGAAATTAGAAGCCTTAAAGATCAGATGGGTATAAAAAGAGCAGAGCTTAAAGCTTTGCAAGATGCAGAAAATGCTGATTTGAACGCAATAAACCACAAAATTGAAGAAAAAGCTGCTATCAGAACTCAAATAGAAAAGAAATCAGCTGCACATAGACAAGCCGTTAGAGCTTTGTTAACTGATGATCAGAGGATTATTTACGACCAAAAAACTAGCCACAAAGGGACAGCACATAAATGTGGACACGAACAAAAGAAAGAATGTGGAAAAGGTCACGCTTGTAGAAAATAAAAAAAATTAGTTTTTATTTAAATATAGGGCATTCAAAATTGAATGCCCTTTTTATTTGCAAATTATCCTAATAATATAAGTCTATTAAGTTATTTTTGCATTTACAATGGAAGTTTTTACCGACATAAAAAATATTAATATTGACCAATCTGTTATTTGTGTTGGAACTTTCGACGGGCTGCATCAGGGGCACATGGTCGTAATTAACAAAACCATTGAACACGCAAAAAGAATAAATGCGAAATCTATTGTATTTACTTTTTGGCCACACCCTCACGAAGTAATTTTTCCAAACAAACCTGTCTATTACTTAAATACTTTTCAAGAAAAAATAGATTTATTTTCTAAATCAGGAATCGATTACCTTGTTCTCTATCCTTTTAACAAAGATTTTTCCAATAAGACGTCAAAAGAATTTATTGAAGAATTTTTGGTTAAACAACTCAAAATGAAGTTCTTTGTTATTGGATACGACCACCAATTTGGGAAAGAAAGAGAAGGGAAATACGAAAGAATGATTCACTGTGCAGAAGCACTTAATTTTGGAATAGAAAGGGTCGAACAACAATCTATTTCTAGCGAATATGTAAGCTCTACAAAAATAAGAAACCTTATCAAAGATGGAGAATTAGTATTAGCCAACCAGCTTCTAGGCTACACTTATTTTACTTCTGGAGAAGTTATTAAGGGCAAACAAATAGGTAGTTCTATTGGTTTCCCTACGGCAAATGTTAGAATTGCTCCCAACAAAATCATCCCCAAAACTGGAGTATATATTGTTGAATCGGTAATTAAACATCAAAATTTTAAGGGCATAGCAAATATTGGTTTTAACCCCACAATAAATGGCGATAAACAATTAGGGCTCGAAGTCCACTTATTTGGAATAAACAAGAAATTATATGGTGAGAATATTAAAGTATTTTTCCAAAAAAGAATCCGTAACGAAATAAAATTTAATTCTATAGACCTGCTCAAAACTCAAATTGAAGAAGACCAAAAAATTGCTTTAAACTATTTTAAAATTAATATAGATATCTAATGAACTATTTTGATTTAATATTCGTTATCCCCCTACTTTGGGGAGCATACAAGGGCTTTTCAAAAGGCCTTATTGTTTCTGTAGCCTCATTGGTTGCCCTTCTTTTAGGCATTTATGGGGCTATTCGTTTTTCAGGATTTGTAGGTGGATACGTAGACAGTGCAGTTAATGTGCAAGAAAGCTACCTTCCGTTAATTGCTTTTGCCATTACTTTTGTAGGGATTGTTGTCGGCATTCATTTTATTGCAAAATTATTGAGTAAGCTTGTCGAAGCCATTGCTCTAGGCTGGTTAAACACCATTACAGGAATATTATTTGGCTTATTAAAAGCTGCTTTTATCATCAGCATCTTTATTTTTATTTTTGATAAAATAGATAGCAATAACAATTTTATTTCTAAAGATTTAAAAGAAAATTCTATTTTATATAAGCCCATTAAGATCTTAGCTCCTACCATTTTTCCATCTTTAGAAAATTTCAATATGGAATCTACCATAAAACCCAGTAAATTACCTCAATTCTCTGTATAAATATGAAAGCGGAATGGAAAGGTTATTTGGGTGTTTTTATAGCCGTATTGGCTATGTCAAATGTGTATATATTTAGTAAAGCAGCTTTAACAGAATTATCATTAGCACAATTTGGTGTGTTTTGGTTTGGTTTTGCATTACTATGGAATATCATAAATATAATAGTCAGTAAGAATTTTAAAATACTGATTCAAACTAAGAAAAAACAAGGTATTATTTTACTTCAATTAGGCTTGATAGAAATAGTTGCAACAACAGGTTTTTTTGCGGCTATTAAAATAATGCCCAACCCAGCAACAGTCTCTTTTTTAGCAAATATTGGACCCGTTTATGTAACACTACTTGGCTTTTGGTTATTAAAAGAACATTTGAGTAAATACGAAATATTTGGAGGTCTGTTAACATTACTTGGTGCTTTTATTATATCCTATAAGCCAAACTGGGATTTAAACGAAGATTTCTTATGGGGACTTTTAATTATTGTAACTTACACCTTCATTTTTGCTATAGGAAAGATTATTTCTAAAAAAAATATTAAAGAGATTAACCCTAGCGTACTCACTATTAATAGAGTCGTATTTCTTTTTATTTTTTCATTAATTATCTTTTTTATTCAAGGGCATCATTTTGAGATTTCGAATAAAGCCTTACTCAACACCTTTATTGGATCTCTTCTTGGCCCATTATTAGCCGCACTTGCAGGCTATTATGCTATACAATTTATACCTGCATCTAAAGCCTCTCTTTTAGGGACCTTTAAAGGATTTTTAGTTCTACTCACAAGTTATCTATATTTTGGTATTTTCCCTCTCTGGTATCAAGTATTAGGAGGTATTTTTACCGTTTTAGGTGTTATTTTGATTACTCTTGCCAAGCAATTTAAAAAGAAAAAACAAAGCTAATGCCTATCTTCTTACTTGATGATA
>JAMOQL010000081.1 GCA_027064025.1 Bacteroidales bacterium | reverse complement strand
TGAAGTGTATAGGTGCCTGGCTCTAAACAATTGCAACTTTGATTATTAGAGGTAAACTCATAAATAGGCGATAGATTACAGTCGGTTTGTACATCGCCAAAATATAATTTCTTTCCTAAATATGAACTTGTTAAAATATTTAAGTTCATGTAGTCGTCAAGTTCAAAAGTGTAGAAGGTGCTTAACGAATAATTATCGAGTAATCCACCCGATGGATTTACAGAACCACATGCGTTATCGGCAATAAAAGCATTGCACGATAAATAATCGTATCCATAAGTCCATTCTCCCGTGGAAGAAGAGGCTAATATACCTAACTCAGATACTGGCTGTATATTAGATGGGTCGGGAGAAATAGTTGCTCCCTCGCCTTTTTCTAAAAGCTCAATAAAAATAGAATTAGTATATTCCGAATGAAAAAACACTTGAATACTATAAGTTGTATTGGGACTCAAGTCGCATAAATAATTGCGTATAGGATAATCGTTTTCTGTAGTATATTCCATAACCTGACAGCCGTCGGCGAGGGTTAAGCTAGTGTATGGCGTTGTGCTAACATCGCCTGTATATAAATTATATCCTATTTTGAAATTTCCAGTGAAATAGCCCGACTGTTCACCCATTCTTAGGCTTACTAAATCGACATCGGCATCGGTAGTAAAAGTAAACCAAGCAGTTTGTGTATAGTCTAAATAATCGCCTCCTAAGGCAGAACAAGTTTCTGTGGCATCTTCAATAATCTGGCATCCAATATCGAACGATTCTCTGTGCCATCCGCCACTTATGGTTCCAAAATCGTAAGCATTAGTTTGAATAAAATAATCGTTTAAAACATCGGGCAAACCAACAGTTACTTCAACATAAATATCACCATCGGATTCATTTTTTGCACTTACTTGAATTAAATAATCGCCTGGTAGTAAACAAGGGTTGTACGAAGATCCAAATTTATTGAGTGGTGTTAATTTTGCTGCTGTAATATCATCAAGATCGGGTAAGCAAGTATTCGATTTAAATAAAGTAAACCCTACACCGTTCTGTGCAATATTCTCGGTAGGTTGCAATAATTCTACATTAATAGCCCTTGCTGTAGGTATTGTGAAAGAGTACCAGACTGTTTTTTTATCGTTTCCTGCCGATATTTGAACATTATGGAAGGTTTCTCCAATCTGTTTCGTGGCATCGGTAATATCTACGGTAGTCGAAGTAAATGTTCCTAAATCGAAATTACCATTACTAATTACAATAGGCGTTGCGTTTGAACAATCATCATTAGCGGGTTGTGCAAACGATTGAAAGTAGAGAAGAAGAAAAAATAGTATATATAGTATCCTGTTCATTATGATAGAATAATAGGTACATAAAATGATGTAATTTAAAAACGTGTTTTATTGATCCTTGCTATTTCAAGTAGCTAAAAATAAACTTATCGACAGCCTCTGCCACCCCGATCATCATATCTAGAAGCGTGATAGCTTGACATAGCATACAACGAACCTCTGTAACTCACTCTCATGTATGACCAGCTATCGTGCCAACCTCCACCTTTAGCAATAAAGTAGTGTCCCGACCAATCGTTAACATTGAAAAGCCCAGATGAATTTATGTAACCATCGCCCCATTGCCCGGTATAAGATGAAGGAGAATCGTTTGCATTTGCATCTTGAACAGCTAAACAATGTTCTTCAATATTTCCTGATAATTCCATTACTCCAAAAAAACTGGCACCTGTTCCTATTCTTGTGTTGCTGGTTCTAGCAAACATACCAACTGCAACAGGTCCCTTATCACCATTAAATTGACCGCCATTAATTGGGTCATAATTAATATTACAATTGGGTAGAGGATCGTCTGTTGCTACTTCGATACCCGCAGTTGCTCCCGAAACATTAAATACTTTTATTCCCGTGTTGCTTCCCCAAGCGTATTCATCTTCATTGTATGGTCCAAAACCTCTGCAAGCTTTTTCGTATTCTAATTCCGATAAGGGGCGAAGAGCAGCCCAATCTAAATAAGAAAACACATCGTCTAACGTCAGATAATTTAAAGCTCTATCGGCACTAGTAGTTGTGTAAACAATTCCATCTGTTCCTGTATTAGACATAAAACCATGCATGTAATTTGAGGTTTCGTAATAACGATTTGCATCACCTGCTGTTAATGTATTAAGAAAGTCTACATACTGCCCTTGGGTAATTTCGTATTTCATGATATAAAAGGCATTATATCCTTTAGGAAATTCAGCGGGTAACGTAAGGGTATATGTGTTATCTGTAATATTAATGGGATCTTCATTAACTATATGAAGGTAATCTTGTCCTGTTTCTTTTAAATCTCTTGAATTAAGATTTCCTGCAATAAACTCTCCTTCTACGATATATACCATTTCTACAGCAAAAACTCTTATGTCGTAATCGTCGGAATCGAATGCCACAGGGCCTACAATATTTAAACTAATACTATTATTAGCGTTAATATGACCAATGCCAATATCGGAGCGTTTTATCATAACACCTGTATTGTTTCCTGTTCCATTTCCAAATCTATCTGTTTCTAATATAGGAGTGGCATAGGTTATGGCTGATCCAAAAGAGTGTGACGTCATATTTGTATTTAGTAAAGCATGGTTCCATATGGCCTCTGTACACTTCTTGTATTTTATGAAAACCCAAACTGCATCGTGATTCGATGGTAGACCTTGTACATTCCACGAATTCTCCCAAGATAAATCAAAAGCAATATCTTGCCCAGTTCTAACTACATTGGAAACTTGCACATTGTTGGCTTTTGCCAAATCTGAAAATAAGAATAATTGTAAAATGGTAATACTTAAGAATAATCTGTAAAATTGTGTTTTCATCATGTAAATTTTTTATTTTGCAGTAAAGTTAATATGAATCTAGAGCGAAGTCAATAATTATGATTAGTAATAGGTAAAGATTTAGAAATTTAATCTTCTTTAGTTGTATAAATTTAGAAAAACTAACGATTTTAATGACTTTTAAGTCACTTAGTCGTGTGCGTAGTTGTTTGGTTTAATGTGACGTATATTTTGCTATTTATAGTTGTTTTCATT
>JAMOQL010000080.1 GCA_027064025.1 Bacteroidales bacterium | reverse complement strand
TCATAATTGCATCGGCACCAGCTTCTACATATGCTTTTGCTCTAGTAATAGCATCGTCCATTCCTTGTTTAAGGATTAAACTTTCGATACGTGCAATAATCATAAAATCGGAGGTTACTTGAGTACGTTTACCAATTTTTATTTTATTACAAAAATTCTCAATAGTATCTTGTGTTTGAGCTACATCAGTTCCAAAAAGCGAATTCTTTTTAAGTCCTGTTTTATCCTCGATAATAACAGCCGAAACGCCTAAACGCTCCAATGTTTTAACCGTAAAAATAAAGTGTTCTGGAATTCCTCCTGTATCGCCATCGTAAATAATTGGCTTTGTAGTAACTTCCAAAATATCGTTAACAGAATGTAAACGAGAAGTAACATCAACAGCTTCAATATCAGGCTTACCTTTGGCTGTAGAATCTGTAAGGCTACTTAACCACATGGCATCAAACTCTTTAGTAACGCCATTTTCTTTTACGCTAGCATTTTCAACAATTAAACCCGTAAGTCCATTATGAGCTTCCATTACTTTAACAATGGGTTTTGAGTCGATTAAACGACGTAATTTACTCAAACGAATCTGAGGTGTTGTTCCTATTTCTTTTAATGATTGATTAAGTTGAGTAGAAGATATTCCTTTGGTATAAGGCACTTCGTGAAGCTTACCTCCCCATTCGGCTAAAGTATCTATAACATTCTGACGGGTTTTTGACTGTACCCCCTCTTTCCAATCATCGCCATGTACCACAAAATCAGGTTTAACTTTTCTCAAGTTTACAGAGTAATCTAATTCGTTCTGAGCAATAACTTCTGTTACTCCTTTTATACTTTCGATAATCAACTTACGCTGCTCAAACTTTAAGGTTGGTAGACGCTTGTACGAAGCAATAGCCTTATCGGTTAATACCCCAACAATAACATCACCCAATTTACTCGCCTCTTTTATTATATTTAAGTGCCCGGGATGTACTAAATCAGCACTCATCCCTACATATACTATTTTTGCCATAATATTAAATTTTGTACAAAAATAAAGAATTAATAGACAATTTACACCTAATATATAATTAAAAATAAATTTAGAATTCTTGCGTAATAATGCTTAATAATTATCTTTGCAAAAAAAGATACCTTTTATGTTTAAAAGACTTATTTTTCTAATATCCATCTTTACTTTTATTGTTTTTACTTCTTGTTCTGACTCGAAGGATCGAATAATTTCTAATTTTCATAAAGCAGGCATTTTTCAAGATTCAACCATCTATCTTGATTATGAGGATGCTTATTCAAATGGATTTGTTATCCCAAGTATTAGACAAACCACTGATGGAAAATTTGTTTTCAACTTTACAATTAATAATTCCTCAGGTTCTGAATCTAGTTTTGCTTACAAAATTTATTATCAAAATGAATCGTATAAATTCACTGAATTAATAGATACATCATACAATACATTAGCAGCAGAAAATTTTTACGGATCTTACAAAGATTGTTCTATTGGTTTTAAAATTGTAAAAGTTAATGGTCAAAAAACAATTTCCGATTCTATTCAGATTGTAGGCAATCCGAGGGATGAAAAGAAATATTATAATAAATCAGCAAGAGCGCAATATTCTAGATTATTCCAGAAACTTATTTCCGAGAAAGCAAATGAAATAAAAAATAATAAGGAATGGTTAGAAAGTATCAAACAAAAATCAATATTAAATAATACCTCTATCGACAAACAGTTAATTGCCGATGCCAAATGGATTGTGAACCAAGATGTCATTCCCAACAATAGATTTGAAAGAAACCCAAGAGTTGGTGAATACTCATTTTTACTAGTTGTTACACCTGTAGAGAATCTTAAAAATATTCCAGATTACATAAAAGATATCTCTAAAACAAAGAATGACACCTTTGTTAATCCTTATTATTTCTTTGGAAAACAAGCTTCAAAAGACAATCAGATATTTGTTTCTTATTTAAATAATGGCATAAAGGTAATTGCTAAACCACCTCTAAATAGAGGAATTTACATTGAAGATAAATATCTTCGTTCTGACACCAGTTATTATTCAAAATATGTAAATCATAGTCGATTATTACAAAAAAATTCAGCTATACAATATCAAGAAAATTTTAAACACAGTTCTGAATTAATAAAAAACATTCCCTTTTTGTCGAACGATTTTAATGATAACTATACTCTTGCAGACTATACGAAAAATATTGAAAAATCAGACTTTAATAGAACGAATATATTTATCACAAGTCCTCAAAAACATGGAGAAACATATGGATATGATTCGTTAAATAATAGAATTTGGTTTAATAATCCTAAAAGCACTCCCCATAATTTACACAAAGAAAGTATCGGCTTGCGAACTCGTCATGGATTGAGCTACGGGAAATATACTTTCAAACTAAAACTGCCCAAACTTCTTAATAAGAATAATATATGGACAGGTCTTACCAATGCAATTTGGCTTATTACAGAAGACAGTTTATCATGGAATAATAGAAGAGCAACTAAAGATTCTGTATGGACAAAAGGATATATGCCATACTACGGTGCTGGTAAAACTGAAAAACGGGTTAAACAAATTTCTTACTCAGAAATAGATTTTGAAATTGTAAAAGCAGCTCAATATTGGCCAAAAACAAGTTATCCTGACAAAAAAGAAAGGCCAGAGCCTGATAGTAATAAAGACAAGGTAATGGTAACTTGTACTAATTGGGATATGGCTAATAGAGAGCCTACAGATTTTGGTGTAGGAGTTAATAAAATCAAATATAAGAATAACGAGTTTAACATTCACAGATGGGATCATTGGTACAACGCTCTAACATCTAAAGTTCCTGTAAAAGACGACGAAATTTTTGGTGGTGATTATTATTACTTTCAATTAGAATGGACCCCCTCTGAAATTATTTGGAGGATAGGCCCTGAGAAAAATAAACTATTTATTGTAGGTTACATGAACGATAAAGTAACCAATATTCCAAACAATCAGATGTTGTGTACAATAACACAAGAATATCACTTATCAAGATATTGGCCAAACGCCCCTTTCTTACAAGAAAATATTCCATTTATT
>JAMOQL010000079.1 GCA_027064025.1 Bacteroidales bacterium | reverse complement strand
CCATTGTATCAACAGGCATAAATGTATTATAGTTTGCCATTGGCATACCATCTCTACCCCAAACATAGCTTAACGAAAAATCGAAACCAGCTGCAAAACCTTTAAACTTTAATCCTGCGGTTGAACTTTCTGCTAAATTATATCGTGGCATATTTACTTGGTCGGTCATTCCCATTAGGCTTGTTCCTTGTGGCATTTCCATTGATGGCGAAAGTGCCGTTGCAAAAATACCAACAGGCATATTGGCTGGTTGGAAAAATGGAATATATGCGCCTTGTAAAGAAAACTCTGAATTAAAATAATAATCTAAACTAATCGCATCGGAACCTCTGTGGCGACCGAAATCTAAAACATCTTCCAAATCATAAGGGTTAAGATTGTCGGTAGGGTTTAGTTTGTCGGCTGTTCCCCAAACAATACGCTGACGACCGATTTTCACATCGAGATTTTTGGTTAAAAAGCCAAACAGCTGAACATAAGCTTCTCTTACTTCTAAGTTATAAGGGTCAACAATTCCTTTATTGTAAAGGTCTGCCGATGAATTTATTTGTGGCAATCCTATGTTTCTTAACCAAACTTCGCTATAAAATTTTGAGTTATCTGTTATCTTTTTGTCAAATTTTAATGTTAAACGATTCTCATTCCATGCCCAATCATTAGGATCGTCAAGCAAAAAACGTTGGTCGGTCATTAATTCTCCCGATAATTTTAATTTGTTTGCATTCTCTTGTGCTTTTGCAATGTTTGCACTAAACAGAAGTGCTATCGCTCCAATGATTATTAAATTTATTTGTTTCATTTTTATATATTTATAGTTCTACAATTGATTTCAAATTTGTTAATGTTTTGTATGGTCCATCTACTATAAATAGATTAATAACCCAATTAGGAATGTTTAACCCTGGATCTGCCATAAACTGATATGTTACTTTTACTTTATTATTTGGAAGAGGAAGAAATATCCAAGAGCCTTTTACTTCCTTAATTCTTGTAATTCCTTTTTCCTGAGGAATATAATTTGGCTTTCCTATCAATTCTATTTTAGCCCCTTTACTTGTTATAGTCGTCTTTTCGAGAATAGGCATATCTCTATTTTCTAATGGCCAAGGCACATTAGCCTCAAAATAAATATACCGTTCGGTATCGCTAATTGTCTTTAATATTTTAGATACTTTTGTATCTGCCATCCACTTGGTATAGCCCTCAACATTCTTAAACACTTTTAGAAGGGCATCTATCGATGTTTCTAATTCAATACTCGCTTTAAATTCAATATCCCCTGTCGTTTTATCTTCTCGGGTATAAATTTCTATACCATTTTTATCTTTTTTTAACTCCCACTTATTTTTCTGTCCGAAGGCTTTTATGTTACTATAAACTAACAGGCTCAACAGTAAAACAATTATGTAATATTTAGGTATCATATATTCTTTGCGATTATTTGTTTGACACTTTTAATAATTAAATCGTAATTTTTAATAGCTGTCACGGCTATTTCTTGACCTTCGGAAACAAATTCTTTAACCGCATTGCTTGAACTTGTTTTTTCAAACTTAGTAGGATGCTTTAAGTCTTTTAGCATTACATATTTTACTCTTTTACCTTGCGATTGATAATATAGATTAATTAGTGTTTCGACTCCAAAGCGTGAAGTTTTCATTTTTTCTATAATAGGCCGAATATCTTCTTTTAGAACAGACCGTTCTCCTGTAAAAGATTTGAATGGATTAAGTCCATAATTTATCAAGGTTTCTGTAGCCTGACCAAGAACCATATCTGCCTCATTATTTATCATAGGATTTGTTAATTGGCTAATATGTTCTGTGGTAATATTTGACAAATCGGCATCGATAAATTGAATAATTTCGAATGTGGCATATTCAATACCAATAGCCATAGCATAGCCTTTCCCTTTATTTTCGCTAAAGTGAATATCTGTTATTTCAATGTCCTTTTTAAGTTCTTCTATTATTTGCTTAGTTTTGTCTGAAGAACCATCGTTTACAACAATTATCTCACTAACAATAATAGATTTTGAAACAGATAGAATTACATCCTTTATGGTGTTTTCCTCGTTATATACACAGATTATTACGGATACTTTTTTCATATATTTATAGTTTTTTTAACGCTTCTTTTGTTTCTCTTACTCCGAGTTCAATAATCTCTTTCGATTTATAAAATTCGTAAGTTCCAAAAGCATCTCTCGGAATTTCAATTAATACATCTGGTTTATATTTCTCCAATGTTAATTCCGAAACCTTTTGTATCATTAGACTTGTAGTTTCATTCAATAAATTATAATAACCAATCTTGTCTGTTTTATTTTCTGGTATTATATTATTGATAGTATCTTGTATTTTGCTAATATATTTATTGTGCTTCTTATCAGTATTAACTTTATCTTCTTTTAAATCTATATCCAAATATTCTTTATCCGAACCTAAATTAACAACAATAAGAATATCATCTTTGTGTCGTTTTACTCGATTAACTGGGATTGGATTTAAAATTCCACCATCAACCAATTTCATTCCGTTATAATTAAAAGGTAAAAAAACAGTTGGAATAGAAATTGATGCTCGAATTGCATCGTAAAGACTGCCTTCGTTTAATAGTATTTCTTTTCCATTAATAATATCAGTAGCAACAGCAACAAAGGGTATAGGAAGCGTCTCAATATCTCTATCGAGAATCATTTCTTTCATTTCTTTAAGAATCTTATTCCCTTTTATTAATCCGTTTAGGCTTAAAGTAAAATCGACAAGGTTAAAAACATCCAATTTATTCAAAGAGCACATCCAGTCTTCAAAAACTTTCAAGTTTCCTGTTGCATATATCCCTCCAACTAATGCACCCATCGATGTACCAGAAATAGATGTTATATTATAGCCTTGATTAAGCAATTCGTTAATTACACCAATATGAGCGACTCCACGAGCTCCGCCACTGCCTAATACTAATGCTACATTCTTTTTCATTTTTTAAATAATTAAACTGTTCCTAATTGTAATTTTTTGACAATATTGTATTCAGAAATTAATTCATCGAAAATATCTGTGACAGATTGCAATTTATCTG
>JAMOQL010000078.1 GCA_027064025.1 Bacteroidales bacterium | reverse complement strand
ACTGGACGAAATAGAATTGCTATGAATATTGACACTGGGGTTAGTGAAGATCATCCAACCATTGGAAGTAGATTTTTAGGCCATTATTTACCTTTATCGCAAACTTGGTTAGGTTTCGAAAGTCCTTATCCATACGATATTGACAGAAGCTCTTTTCACGGCACTCATACCATGGGAACAATGGTGGGTCTAGATACAGCTACAGCAGATACTATTGGCGTTGCATTTAATGCTTTTTGGATAGCCTCGGATCCTATTGTTACAAGTATGGCGAATGTTCGTCCTATGTCAGAATATTTTATTCCTTTTCAATGGGCTCTTAATCCTGACGGAAATACAGAGACTAGCACAGATATTCCTGATGTTATCAATAATTCTTGGGGTGTAGATTATCCTTATTGGGCTAATACTTGGCAAGCAGATTGTGATCCAATAGAATATGATTTTTTAACTGCCTTAGAAGCTGCTGATTGTGCTGTGATTTTCTCTAACGGAAATGATGGTCCCAATTCTACAACAACAGGAATGCCTGCGGGAATAACTATAGATAGTTTAAATATTTTTGCTATCGGAGCATTAGATGGAAATAGTGCAAGTCATACAATTGCAGATTTCTCGAGTAGAGGTCCTTCTAATTGCGATTTAGTAAGTTCAATTGGTATTAAACCCGAAGTTTCTGCTCCAGGTGTTAATGTACGTTCCGCATCGGGAAATGGAACCTATAAAGTACTTTCAGGAACATCTATGGCTTCGCCACATGTTTCTGGTGCAATCTTATTATTGCGAGAAGCTTTTCCAAATGTAAGTTCCTTCGATTTAAAAAATGCTCTTTATCAAACGGCACACGATTTAGGTGACCTCGGAGAAGATAACACATATGGACGTGGTTTAATCGATGTCTATGATGCCTATATTTTTCTATCGCAAACCAACACGCCAACAGCGCCAATAACAAACCAATTCGATATTGCAATCGATAGCATTTCTGGTTACCAAAAAACAGTGTGCCAAGAAAATAACAGTTACAATGTTATTATAAAAAATACAGGTAATGATGCCTTATCCAACTTCATATTTAGAGCTGTCCTTAATATGGATACCATTATCGAAACAAACATAAATATTACTTTGCAATCCAACGAAACTTATACTATTCCTGTAAATATAGATTTATTAGATTTAAATAATGATATAGAATTTGGAATTACAAAATCAGGAATCTCTGAATTTAATATCTATAATAATTATAGGTCTTTTAACGTTAAACGTCTATTTCTTAACTCACTTCCTTATTACGAAGATTTTGAAAGTATGAATGATGAATTATCTGACGCCAACTTTGATATTCGAAATTCTGATTACGAAAACACATGGTTAATTGACTCTACCGAGGGTATAGCCGGGAGCTATCAATCACTAAAGATGCCTTTTTACAATTATTTACCAGGTGCTGGTCAGAACGATAATTTGTCCACAGGTGCTTTTGAAATTCCTGTTACAGGAAACACTTATTTGTTTTTTAAGCACGCATACACTCAAAAATATAATTATAGAGAAGATAGCTTATACATTTTAGCATCTCTGTCTTGCGACATGACTGTTGGAGATACTATTTTTATGAATGGAGGAGCGAATTTGAAAACAACTTCCTCGAATGTTTCTGGTACATTTAAACCAATGCTTGAGTCTGAATGGGTAGAACACGCAATCAATCTAACAGCATATTCTGGGCAGACTATTTTTCTAAAATTTATTGCAGTAAACGATGCTAGTAATAATTTATTTATTGATGAATTAAGAGTTGAGAATGGTATAGACCTTACAGCTAATCAGATTCATAAGCCAAATATTAAATATTTCCCAAACCCAAGTAATGGAGAATTGTTTTTTGAGAATCTAAAAGACGGAACATTAATTTCTATTTACGATTTAAGTGGGAAATTAGTTTTAGAAAAGAATATCGAAGCTAGAACAATCAATTTGTTACACTTAGAAAAAGGTATCTATTTTATTAGAAATAATACAGACTTTATAGGGAAAGTTGTATTAATGTAAAAGAATAATAAAAAAGCTCCATTTCGTTTTAGCTATACATAGATACAATCTATTATAAAATACTAAATAATATTGGTCTGTTTTTAGATTCTGCAAGGTTTCCTTCTGGGAATAAAAACTTTAACTACTGTTACTAACAGTTCTTTTACTATAATAATTAACATAAATGACTTTCATCACTTCTGAAATATCACGAGGTGTTAAATCCTTACCATACATCTTTAAATAAATCTCTTGATTTCTAAATAAGATAAGAATAAGTGGCGTAAAAGAACTCCGATAATTCCTTGGTATAGGAGTTCTTTTTGACTGTCATAACCAAATACCTTTCCTTAACGATAGCCATTAGTATTATTAGATAGCTTTCTTTCTAAGAAGGCTTGCCTATCGCATCAACCATCATCTACATTATTTAAACCATTTCCCTAATGTCAAACTTACTTAATGCATCCTCGATTCATTTCTATGTTAAATTCATGTTTTTGATATTTTTTAAGTGAATATTCCATCAAATACAATTTTGATAAATTGTCAGAAACTTTTTATTATTAGATATACTTTTTTATTAATATTTCTCTCCGTTAGAGGATGTGTTTGTTTCCATATGGATATTTCCGTACGGAAACAAATAAACGAAGATTATCAAACCAAGTATCTGTCTATGTGACAAATGTTGATTAAGCGTATTCTCATTTGTAAACTCAGTTTTTAATTTATTAGACTGAGTCATAATAGACTTAGACACAATCATATACGCACTATACATAAAGCTCTGGGAGAGGTTAATATCGCAAATGCTAGGATTTGCCACCAATCAAGTTGTGAAAATCACATATATAACCTATTAATACCTATATACCAGTTTAATACGTCTTCTACATATAGTTTTAGTTTATATTGACCATATTCATATTTACATATGTCAAATCTATAAGAAATAGCTCGGTAATATGTGTTATTCAGGCGCCATGTAATTTTTTTTTGAGATACTTGATGGTATTATAAAAGTTTATACTATTTTAGCAGCTAT
>JAMOQL010000077.1 GCA_027064025.1 Bacteroidales bacterium | reverse complement strand
AGAACAGGAACTGGAACAAAATCTATTTTTGGTTACCAGATGCGTTTTGATTTACAAAAAGGATTTCCTTTGGTTACAACAAAAAAAACGCATCTAAAGTCTATTATTTATGAATTGCTTTGGTTTCTGAAAGGAGATACCAATGTAAAATATTTGCAAGATAACGGGGTTAAGATTTGGAATGAATGGGCAGATAATAAAGGTGGGCTAGGCCCGGTATATGGTTCGCAGTGGAGGTCTTGGCCAACCGCTTCGGGGGCGCATATTGATCAAATATCTCAAGTTTTAAAGTCATTAAAAGATAATCCAGATTCGCGTAGACATATCGTTAGTGCATGGAATGTTGGAGAAATTGAACATATGGCCTTACCACCTTGTCATATCTTGTTTCAGTTTTATGTCGCTGATGGGAAATTGTCTTGTCAATTGTACCAAAGAAGTGCCGATATTTTTTTAGGAGTGCCTTTTAATATAGCTTCGTATGCTATTTTAACAATGATGATGGCTCACGAATTAAACTTAGAATTGGGAGAATTTGTACATACTTTGGGCGATGCTCATATTTATTTGAACCATATTGAGCAAGTCAAACAACAAATTTCTCGCAATCCATTCAATTTACCTCAGTTAAAATTAAATAAGGAAATAAAGTCTATTTTTGATTTTAAATTTGAAGATTTCGAAATAGAAAATTATCAGGCTCATCCTCATATTAAAGGAGACATTGCTGTTTAATCATAAATAAATTTAAAATGAAGAAGTCCCTATTTATAGTGTTAGTATTATTAAATTATTTTTCCTTTTCGCAAACTATAAAAGCCACTGAGTTTAAAGCTCTGGTAAATATTCAAGTGAGCAATTTGAATGATAAGCCAATTGTTGGGGAAACTGTTCTATTTGTTTCTCAGGAAGACAATAAAGAATTTCAGGTTAGGACAGATGAAAAAGGAGAGGGGCATATATTGATTCCAAAGGGAGCAGTGTACGATGTAAAATATAAAGATTTAATAGAGAAGGTTAAGCATTCTAGTTTTGAAGTTCCTTCGGGATTGGGGAAATATAGTTATGAAATTACTATAAAATTTGAACCTTCCGATGTTGTGAATCTGAAAGGTATTCAGTTTTTAAATGATGGTTCTGTTAACGAAATGTCTGCTATGGAATTGGATATGATGAAGGAGGTCCTCGATGTAAACCCCAAAATGGAGGTTGTTATTGCAGCTCATTCAGATAACTCAGAGTCAAAGGAAAAATCAAAAGAAATAACACAGAATCAAGCTAATGCGATAAAAAAATATTTAGTTGAGAAAGGAATTAAAGAAGAAAGGATTAAAGCAGTTGGTTTTGGTGAAGAAGAACCTATTGCCCCGAATGTCTTGCCCGAGGGGAGAACCCAAAATAATAGAATAGAAATAAGAGTTACTAAAAAATATTTATAAGATGTCAGTATTAGTAGAATTTGCCATGTTCCCTACCGATAAAAAGGGAGAAAGTGCGAGCCCGTATGTAAGTAAGGTTATTAAAATGATTAGAGAAAGTGGTGTGCCATACAAGTTAAATGCAATGGGAACAACTTTCGAAACAGATACTATTGAACAAGCTAATGATATTATTGCTCGTTCATATAAAACTTTAGAACCTCATTCCGAAAGAGTCTATGCCATTATTAAAATGGATATTCGTAAAGGAGCTGTAGACCGCATTACTGGTAAAATTGAGTCTGTAGAAAAATATATTGGAGATGTAAACTCGTAAATGTGAGAGTTGCTTTCTTTGTATTCATAATGTTAAGTTTTCTTAATCTGTCTGCGCAGAAAAAAACTTATCCATTTAAATGTGGCGAAAAAGTTAGTTACAAAGTTTATTATAATCTGGCTTGGGTTTGGGTGGAGGCCGCATCAGTTTCGTTTTCTGTTGTGGATAGTATATATCAAAATAAAAAATCTATATTTTTCTCGAGCAATGGACAATCTATTTCAAGTTACGATTGGATTTTTAAAGTTCGAGATCATTTTTCGTCCTTCTCTAATCCCAAAGATTTAAGTCCTTATAAATATATTAGAGATTCAAAAGAAGGTTCTCATCTAGTTAATAATAAATATCTTTTCAGTAAAGAAACTCAACAAATATTCTCTTATATTAAAGATTCAGAGAAACCATCAGTAAATGACACTCTTTCCTATAAAAATTCTATCTTCGATATTCTATCAGCTACCTATTATTTAAGAACAGTAGATTTTAGAAATAAAGAAATTGGAGATACAATTTTAGTGAATACCGTTATGGATAATGAATTGATAAAGATTAAAGTTATCTATATCGGTGAAGAATTAATTGAGCACAGAAATGGAAAGAAATATCTCTGTTATAAGTTTAAAACAAAAGGGGTGGATGGTTCTATTTTCGATGAGGATTCTGAATTGATAGTTTGGGTGAGTCATGATAAAAATAAAATTCCCATTAAAATAGAAAGTGAGATTTTGGTGGGTAGTGTTAAAGCCTTTATTTCTTCAGTAAAGAACTTAAAAGAAGCAAATACTCAAGTTGAAAAAGATTTTATCATGAAGGATTAGTATGTCCTTGATTTTCAGTAATTAAATATTAAGTCTATCCTGGCAAAGAAAGGTATTCATGTTAATCTTTGTTTATAAGTTCAGGTTTTATTGACTCTTCCCCTTTGTATTAAGTTTTTTGGAGTTTGTTGCAATTGTTTAAAACTTTTTTTTAACTTGTAAAGTTTTAACAAGGATTTGATTAATAAACTTAGCTTTAGGCAACCTTTTAATACTGAGCTTAGTCTAATATATAAGGTTTAACAGAATTTCACAGTCTATGAAAAAAATATATACGTTACTTTTCGTTTTTGTACTTAGTATTTCTATTCTCAGTGCCCAAAATAGATATTGGGTTAATGGGGCAGGTAATTGGAATGATATTCAGCATTGGTCATTAACATCAGGAGGGGAAGCTGGAGTTTCATTTCCAACCTTGAATAATGATGTGTATTTTGATAATAATTCTTTTACACAGAACTCAAACACAGTAAATATTTCTGAAGTAGTTTATGCTAGATCAATCATTAATTCTACAAATCTTATTATTAATG
>JAMOQL010000076.1 GCA_027064025.1 Bacteroidales bacterium | reverse complement strand
ACAAAAAAAGATAATGAAACATCTTAAAAAATATATCATCATTATTGCATTAGCAATAAGTAGTTTAGGACTTTGGTCTTTTACCGATAATAATTTTGCAATCGCAAAAAACTTAGACATCTTCTATACGCTTTTTCGCGAAATGAACATGATTTATGTCGACCAAACCGATCCTGAGAAAATGATAAAAACGGCTATTGATGCCATGCTTAAAAAATTAGACCCATACACCGTTTATATTCCTGAATCGAAAATGGAAGATTATAAATTTATGACCACAGGGCAATATGGCGGTATTGGAGCGATGATTAGAAAAGAAGGCGAATATGTAATGGTATCGGAACCCTACAAAAATTTCCCTGCCGATAAAGCAGGTTTACGAGCTGGAGATTTGATATTAAAAATTGATGGGAAATCTATTAAAGGTAAAACTACTCAAGAAATGAGCGAGTTTCTAAAAGGAGAACCTGGTTCTACCTTCGAAATGGAAATACAAAGAAAAGGAGAATCAGAGCCCAAAACTATCAGCTTAACCCGAGAGAAAGTACAAATAAAATCGGTGCCTTATTCTGGTATGGTTAACGATAGCATTGGATATTTCTTACTTACAAGTTTTACACAGAATGCTTATCCCGAAGTAAAAGAAGCCGCTAAAAAATTAGTTAAATCTGGGGCCAAATCTTTTATTTTTGATCTTAGAGGCAATGGTGGTGGTCTACTTATTCAGGCTGTAAATATTGTTAATTTATTTGTCGAGAAAGGCCAAGAAGTTGTAAGCACCAAAGGCCGTGTTTCGCAATGGGATAAAAGTTATAAAACAAAAATGGTTGCCGATTACCCCAATATCCCAATGGCAGTTTTAGTAAATAGTCATTCTGCTTCAGCTTCAGAAATTGTTTCTGGTTCCTTACAAGATCTTGATAGAGCTGTAATTATTGGTACAAAAACTTTTGGAAAAGGCTTGGTTCAAACCACAAGACCATTAAGTTACAATGCACAACTAAAAGTAACTACGGCCAAATATTATATTCCTA
Organism: Bacteroidales bacterium; assembly: GCA_027064025.1. Lineage (GTDB taxonomy): Bacteria > Bacteroidota > Bacteroidia > Bacteroidales > JAFGXI01 > JAFGXI01. Next base: position 15,067 of record JAMOQL010000076.1, on the reverse strand, counting down.
GTGGTCGTTGTATTCAGGCTCTAGATTATTCGCATCGCAACGAAGATGGAAGTGTAGGTAAAGTTCCAGATTCATTAATGACTGAATTTACAACTAAAAATAATCGCTCTGTTTTCGATGGTGGTGGTATCTTACCAGATATTTATCTCAAACCCGAAACCTTAAGCAATATTGCGTTTAATCTAATGACTAAAAACCTAATTTTTGATTATGCTACCGAATACAGGTTAAAGCACGATTCTATAGCACCTTCTGCAACTTTTAAATTTTCAGATTCGGATTATCAAGAATTTAAAACTTGGTTAAATGACAAAGAATTAGAGTACGAATCGGTTAGTACTCATGAATTAGACGACTTGATACAAACGGCCAAAGCAGAAAATTATTACAATCATTCAAAAACAACTTTTGATGAATTAAAAAAAGAATTGGCTAATGATAAAAATAAGGATTTAAAAACTTTTAAAAGTCAGATAATTAGGCTTATAGAACAAGAAATCACCACTAGATATTATTACAAAAGTGGCTCTATAGATAATATGATTAGAAAAGATAGCTCCGTTATCAAGGCCATCCATATATTAAGTTCTCCAAAAATTTATCATTCTATTTTGGAAGGGACTTTCGATGAAGGAAATATTAAACTAAAAGCTCAGAAATAAAATAAGTTCCATATCAAAACCAATTTATTATTAACTAGATACATGTATCGGAGAATTAAATATCTCGAATAAAATTAAGCTTCTAGCTGTTTAATAAATCTCTCCAACTCAGACTTATTAGGAGCTTTCCCATGCCAATGATAATCATCTTCGATTTCGGAAATGCCTTTACTCATCTTTGTATTTGCAATAATTACTGAGGGTTTATCTTTTTCTTGCTTAGCAATATTCACCGTTTTTATAAATTCATTAATATTGTTCCCATCGCAAACTAATACTTGCCAACCAAAAGCATCCCATTTTTTATCCAAGGGTTCTAAATTCATAACATCGGAGTTGGATCCATCTATTTGAACACCATTTCTATCGACAATAGCAATCAAATTATTAAGTTGATGATGACTTGCACTCATGGCCGCTTCCCAAACAGAACCTTCTTGGAGTTCGCCATCGCCTAAAATACAATAAGTTAAAAAATCTTTACTATCTAATTTTGCACTTAACGCTAAACCAACACTAACCGATAAACCCTGTCCAAGAGAACCTGCTGCCAATTCTATACCTGGTAGTTGTTGTTGAATACTAGGGTGGCCCTGAAGCCTTGAGCCCAATTTTCGGAGTGTTTTAATTTCATTTAAGGGGAAATAACCTGCATGAGCTAAACTAGCATATAAAACAGGTGCTACGTGCCCTATCGATAAAATTAACCTATCTCTGGCATTCCATTTGGGTTGGTCTGGTTTATGATTTAATAATTCAAAATATAAGGCCGTAAAAATATCTACTAAACCTATCGATGCCCCTAGATGTCCCGATTGAGCATAATACAAACTTTCTAGAACGGATTTCCGTATCGATAATGCTTTTAGTTCGAGCTCAGAATCTTTCATTTTGTATCAGGGAAAGTAATATTATTGAATAATCTATTAATCGTAATTATTTGTTTTGTTACATGACTTTTGTTTCACTTTAACCCGGTTGAATAAATATCTAATCCAATTTAGGAAATTCTATAAAATCTTTAACAATATAAGCGCCCTCGTAATCTTCTTTTACTTTAACCAAAACTTCTAAAGCTTCACTTTTGGATCTAAAATCACCCACTCTTACTTTAAAATTTGGCTCTTCGAAAACAACATGAGCAGAAATATTCTTATATTTAGATACAAATGCATTTCTAGTGTTATTGGCATTTTCGCGTGATTTATGTCCCGATCCAAAAAAGATTTGAACTCTATATCCATTTGTTCCTTTTTCTTTTTTCTTTTCTTTAACATAATTGTTCATAAGAACTCTTATATCAGCATCTTGAAAAATCTGAACTTTACCGCCCGAAGCAGAATAAGAATTAATATCTGAAAAAATATCATCTTTCTGAGCCCATATATTTGAGCTAAAAAGAAGACTAAGTGTAATAATAGATAATATCGTTTTCATTAAAATCTTTTTTTTGAGCGAGCAAATTTACACTATATATAGCAACTTATTAATTTTTTATATAAAATCTCCTAAAAATTTGGTCTTATTGTTAAAATAGGGATAGGCGAATTATTAACCATATGTTGAGCATAAGGCCCCATCAATAGGCTAACTGGGTGTTGCCCTTGGTCAGTCATAATAGAAATTAATTCAGCATCAACAGATTTTGCATAGTCGATAGTCATATCTGTAATATTAGATCCTTGTATCATTATCGACTTATTTTTAATTTTTCGCTGATTTAAGTAATCTACGGTCTGTTTTACCCAAGAATCGACTCTTTTAAGAATATCGACCATAGATGTTTCTGTAACACCAACAACATAAACTTCTGCGCCAAATACTAAAGCTAAATCGGCTGTGGTGGTTAATTTTCTTCTGGTATGTTTAGAGGCGTCAATAGGTAAAATTATTTTATTAACCTGCTCTCTAATAAATCCATTTCTTATTGTAATTACAGGACATGGGGCATCGGTAACTACTTTAAACGCATTACTACCCATCCAATAAGAATCGTCTCCGGAGGTTCCGTGCGTACCCATTATAATAAAGTTTGCTTTATCTGCTTCTGCTTTCTTGTTTATTTCTTTTGATACATTCCCTTTCAATACCACATAATCCATGGTCGTCTCTATTTCTGCTTGGTGGCGATACAAGATAAGATTCATAAAATCGCTAGCGGTTTTTCCAGAAAAATTTTCTAAATCTCTAAAAAAATAAGGTGTTTCAAAATTTTTATCTTTTTCTACGTGCAACATTCTTAGTTTAGCACCTAGCTTATTAGCAAATTTAATGCCGTGTTCCAGAGCGTTAATTGAATCAGATGAGAAATCGATTGGGACAATAATTAATTTCATTGTTTAGCTAAGTATTTTTGTGTTATCTCAAAGATAAGAAATAATAATTATTTAAAGCGTTTAAATTCTTCTATTCATCAAAAAAATAAACTTCTCCTGTACTACTTTTAGATTTATTGATATTCTTTTTACTAGGATTTCCGTAACAATAAAAATTTCCTATTTGGTTTACATCCAGGGTTAATTCGTTTTTTATTGTCATATAATAATCACCGATACTTGAATGATTGACACTTGCTTTTTTGGCAATTAAATTTTTAAAATAACAAAAATTTGTGCCACTTGTATATAAATAGATATCTTGCGTACTTCCAGAAATTTTTATATTTCCAACTACCGCATGCATTTCTATATGAATATTCTGCGCATTAATCAATAAGGCCCATGTTTGTACATCGCCTTTGACCATAAAATTTATATTATCGACTCTGATGGTATCATTAGAATAAAGTTCTATACTTCCCCAGATATTAAGATTTTCTAATTCTGTAAAATGAATATAAAGATGATTTTTGTGATAACCCTTAAGCAAAGAGCAAGTATTTTGGTCAGAAATATTCAAAGTCTGACCTTCCACCTTTGTTTCTATATGCGATATTAAATTACTTTTTCCTCTAAGTTCGATAAACGACAAACTATCCTGAATCAAATGAACAATAAAATTGTCGTTAATATCTATGCTCGAAAACTCCTCAAGTTGCCTATCTTCAATAGCATCTTCACCAGCAGACTGCCAGCAATCTTTCTTACAAGAACTAATACTAACTGAAAGAATGATTAGAAAAAATACTTTTCTCATAGTTAATACATTTTGATTTTTATTGGCTATTAGGTAATATTTATCAATTTACATAAAAGAAGATTAATTTTATAAATGATCGATATTATAATGTAAACCTATACTTTTTCCTCTCTGTTTAGCCATTTTAATAGTAAGATAGGCAATATTTATTGCATTTCTTAACTCACAAATTTCTTTTGATACTATAGAACGTCGATAGAGATTTTCAGTTTCTTCGTAAATTATCTCTAATCGTCTTAAAGCCCGATTTAATCGTAAATCGGAACGTACAATTCCTACATAATTGCTCATTATTTGCATCAACTCTTTATGATTTTGAGTAATTAATATCATTTCTTCTGGCTCATTAGTTCCTTTATGATTCCATTCTGGAATATCTACATTATAATTTACATTTTTTATGCTTTCAACAGAATTTTCTGCAGCAATTTCTGAATATACAATAGCCTCTACCAAAGAATTGGATGCCAATCTGTTAGCTCCATGTAACCCAGTAGAAGTAACTTCGCCTGCGGCAAATAAATTTTCTATGGTTGAACGTGCTGTTTTGTTAACTTTTATACCACCCACAAGATAATGTGCTGCAGGAATAACAGGAATATAATCTTTTCTAACATCGATACCTAAGTCAGAACATTTTTTTAGAATATTTGGAAAATGTTGCTCCCACTCTAAAGCCGTAATTCGTGTTCCATCGAGTAACATAAAATTCTCTCCTTCAGATTTCATCTCACTGTCAATAGCTCGTGCCACGATATCTCTTGGTGCTAAAGAACCTCGTTTATCATACTTATCCATAAACGTTTCATTCTTATGGTTTTTAAGTATTGCACCAGATCCACGCAATGCTTCAGTAATTAAAAAAGAAGGACGTTCCAACGGATTATATAGTGCTGTAGGATGAAATTGAACAAATTCCATATTCTCAATCAAACCTTTAGCTCGGTATACCATTGCAATTCCATCTCCTGTAGCAATTGTAGGATTTGTTGTTGTTTGAAACACATTTCCAACTCCACCTGTAGCAATAAAAGTACTTTTAGATATGATGGTACGAACTTCGTCAGTTTTTAAATCTAGAGCATAAACTCCATAACACTCAACGCCACCTGTTTTTCTCCTGATTTTCTGACCAAGGTGATGTTGTGTAATAATATCAATTGCAAAGTGATATTCTAAAACTTGTATATTATTATGATTCTTAACTTGCTCTGTTAATGCTCTTTGTATCTCAAAACCTGTATTATCTTTATGATGTAAAATTCTATATTCCGAATGCCCGCCTTCTCGGGCTAAATCTAATTTACCATCAGATTTTTTATCGAAATGAGTACCCCAATCCATAAGACTTTTAATTGAAGATGGTGCCTTTTGAACAACCATTTTAACTATCGACTCATCGTTTAAATTCGCACCAGCAATCAATGTATCATTAATATGCTTTTCATACGAATCAAATTTATCGGTTACCGCAGCTATTCCACCTTGAGCATAACTTGTATTTGTTTCTTCTAGGCGAGTTTTAGTTAACAAAATAACTTTACCATATTTAGCTACTTTAAGTGCATAACTTAAACCTGCTATGCCCGAGCCTAAAACGAGAAATTGTGTATACTTTTTCATTTTATTAGAATCAAGAAACAAATTTACAGATTTAATAATAAATAATAGATAGATAAAATTTATATATCAAGTAAATTAATTAATAAAATATTAATATACTAAAAGTATCAATCAATAACAGACACACCTGCCAAGAATCCAGTACTCCAGGCAACCTGAAGATTGTATCCCCCTGTTGGACCATCTATATCAATTAATTCTCCAGCAAAAAATAAATTTGAATATTTTTTAGACTGCATTGTTTTAGGATTAATCTCTTTTAAATCAAGTCCTCCAGATGTAACAATCGCTTTTTCGTAACCTATTATACCACTGATAGTTAACTTCATTTCCTTAAATAGCTTTAATAAAGCTTTTCTTTCAATTTTTGAAATTTCGGCAACTTTCTTATTTTCAGGTATTTGGGATAATTTAATAAATAAAGGTATCAGTCTTTTGGGTAATAGACCAGAAAGAGAATTTTTAAATTGCTTACTCGACTGCTCTTGAAAATCTTTACGTATTCTCAAATCCAATTTTTGGTAGTCCAATGCAGGTTTAAAATCAATAGTAATATATTGCTTGGTTTTTAAATCTACTAAATTACTGATATTTAATATTATAGGTCCACTCATACCAGTATGTGTAAATAATGCTTCTCCAAAAAAACTTTTTATTTTGGAATCAGACCATATAGAAATCTCTACATTTTTGAGACTAAGACCTGCTAAATCGCTGACCCACTGTTCTTTAAGTTTGATTGGAGTTAAAGCAGGTTTAGGATCTACTATAGTATGACCTAATTTTTTTAACCAAGCGTATGCATCGCCAGTAGATCCCGTTTGGGGATAAGATTTACCTCCTGTTGTTAAAATAAATTTTTTAGCATTTATTATATTTCCATTTTTAAGGATAATATGTTGAATAATATTGTTTTTTTCAATTAATTGCAATACCTCGGAATTTAATTGTATTTCAACATCATTAATTTTTAAAAATTTTATTAATGATTTAACAACATCTCTAGCATTATCGGACTTTGGAAAGACACGTTTTCCTCGTTCCACTTTTGTTTCTAAGCCTAAATTATTAAAGAAATCAATAACTTTAAAGTTATCAAAATTATGAAAAGCATTATAGAGAAATTTTCCTTTTTTTCCATAAAAATTAATTAATTGTTTAAGATCATCTTCAGCGTTTGTTATATTACACCTTCCTTTACCAGATATCAACAGCTTTACTCCTAGTTGTTTATTCTTATCTAGTAATAATACCTTTGCTCCTAATTCTGCAGCTCTTCCAGCTGCTATCATACCAGCTGCACCTCCTCCTACCACAACTACATCATAAATCATGCTCATATATTAATTAATTATTATTTGATATTTAGATAACAAGCCTGCTAAGCCAGTAGTTGAAAACTTGCAATTTTTTAAAATAGATAATTCTGGATCTATTGTGAATCCACTTGCTAATGATAAATCTGCATTAGTCAAATTTGAATTTGAAAAAACACTCCCTTGTAAACTAGAATCTGTAAAATTACATAGACTTAAATTACAATCTACAAAATCTATTTCATGCATTTGACAAGCAATAAATTGTGTGTATTTTAATTCTAATTGATAAAAAGAACAATAATCCAATATCGATTTATTAAAATTTAACGATATTAGAAAAGGATTAGCATCGCTAAAAAACACGCCAGAAATTTTAGAATTATAAAATTTTACATTTCTAAATGAAGTATTAATTACTTTAACAGAGGATAGATTGCAATCTTTAAAAATACAATCTTCGAATTCGATACTAGAAATATCAGATTTAAAAAAATTACAATTAATAAACTCACAATTAATATATTCACCTTTTATCAAATATTGAACTGTAAAATCTATCGATTTAAAAATTTTATCTACTACACAACTATCTTTCATAGTACTATTATATTCTCGAAAAAACAAGATGATTATTTTCTGATAAGTTATTATTATAATAATAATTTTCCATATCAAAACTTTTCAAATCTTCAGTATTGATAATATTATTTTTTATAATATATGCAGTCATCAAACCTCTTGCACGTTTAGAAAATATTGCAATATTCTTAAATTGGTTTTCTTTTTCTTGCAAAAAATCTATTTGAATAATATTGGATTTAATTTTATAAAAATCTAATACTGATGAATATTCCTTTGATGCTAAATTTACAAGCGGTTCTCCATTTAATTCTTTATTGATATAATTGGTTAATTTATCTTTCCAAAACGAGTAAAGATTATTACCATTATTATGTATTAACTTAGTTCCCATTTCTAATCTATAAGGTAATATTTTATCGAAAGGTTTAAGTATACCATATAATCCCGAAAGAATTATCAATTTAGAATTTAATGCTAACAATTCATTATCAGAAAAATTTCTTACATTCAAACCTTTGTAAGCATCTCCTTCAAACATATAAACGCACGCTTTTCCTTGTTTAATAATTTTTTTTCTATCCCAAGATTGAAACCTGATATAATTTAATTCTGATAAAGATTTACTTATCTTCATTAAATCAGAAATATCATTTTTGTTATTTTTTTTTAGAATATCTATCAAACTCTGAGATTCATCTAAAAAATTAGGTAAGGACAGTGGTATAGAAATATCTTCTAAATTTTCGTTTAATCTTTTCGCAGGAGATAAAAGAATTTTCATATTTTTATTTTGATAGTTCCACGTGGAACTATAATATATTAACTATACTAAATAAAATTTGTTTTTTTAAAATTGATTGTTCCACGTGGAACAATCAAAATAAATCTAATTGATTAGTAAAATTTGTAAGACCAAAATATTCATAAGATAATTGCGTTATTGTTCTACCTCTAGATGTTCTATTTAAAAAACCTTCTTTAACTAAATAAGGTTCATAAACTTCCTCGATAGTATAAACATCGGTATTTAATGCTGTAGCAATTGTTTTTATACCTACCGGACCACCATTAAATTTTTCTATTATCATTTTAAGTATTTTTCTATCAATATCCTCTAGTCCGTATTTATCAATTTTTAAGGAGTCTAATGATGTTTTTGCTAGTTTGATATTAATTATACCATCACCAATGACTTGTGCAAAATCTCTAACTCTACGCAAAAGTGCATTTGCAATTCGTGGTGTTCCTCTACTTCTTCTAGCTATCTCGATAGCAGAAAGTTCATCAATTCCAATATTTAAAATACTAGCAGATCGAATAATAATATCCTTTAAGACATCAATATCGTAATAATCGAAATGTAAATTAATTCCAAATCTGGCTCTTAGCGGTGATGTTAATTTACCTGATTGAGTAGTAGCTCCAATTAAAGTAAAAGGATTTAAATTAATTTGAACTGAACGTGCTGATGGTCCGCTATCAATTACAATATCAATAATATAATCTTCCATAGCCGAATATAAATATTCTTCTACTACCGAATTTAATCTATGTATTTCATCGATAAAAAGTATATCTCCCTCTTCTAAATTGGTTAATATTCCAGCTAAATCTCCAGCTTTATCAATTACAGGTCCTGAAGTGATTTTTATATTGGAACCCATTTCAGCAGCAACAATATTAGCCAAAGTTGTTTTTCCAAGACCAGGAGGTCCATGCAATAAAAGATGATCTAATGGTTCTTCTCTCAAAATAGCCGCTTTTACAAAAACTTGTAAATTAGTAAGTATAGTTTGTTGACCTCTGAAGTCATCAAATTCTAAGGGTCTAATCTTTTTTTCATATTCTTCTTTCGTTAAATCGCTCATTTTTGAAAAGTTTACCAAAAATTATTTTAAATTTTATACTATAAATTGGAGCTGTAAATTGCTCATCTATTTTATTATTATTAATTATCATTATTCTATAACCAACACCAGCACCAACACCTAAAAAACTTAAAGGATAATACATTCCATTCAATTGTGTTTCGTATAATAATTGAAAATTCGAATTCTTTTTATTACTAAAATCTCCCAACCAAGAATATCCAAAACCAATTGCAATTGGTAGGGAAAATTCATAATTTTTATTATTTTTAAAAATATATTCTGCAAATAAAGATAGGTAATTAAAACTTAAATATTCTTCGCTTTTTTTTATTCCATTAACATAAGTCGAATATGTTTTATTATAAAGGATATAAAAACCAACACCATATCTAAAATTATTTTCATATTGTAATCCTAATTTTCCTCCTATAAACCAACCGCTCCTATTTGAAATAAACGAATTTTTATTATCAAAGGCTATATACAATTTGGGGATAGTTTGAGTACTTTTTTTTATTTTATCAAACAAATCATCATCGTTATTATTTATAGTTTGTGAACTAGATGGTTCTGTTAAAAATAATAAAATTATGAGTATAAATACTTGATTAACGAGTATTTTATAATTACTTATCCATCTTATATTTGTAGCCATTAATTTTTACTAATTGATCATTTTTGTATAAAAATGTAAAATTTTGTTGTTCAAAGGCATCATATCTACTCCACAACTTTTCTCTACTCCCATAGATATAAAATTGATATTCTTTTATTTTTCCATCACTATAATAAAATATGTGTTTACCATTAGCTTCACCTTCAATAAATTCACCTTTAAATTCTAATTTACCGTTTAAATACTTAGAATACCATATGCCTGTTTTATATCCATCTTTAAAAAATTTGTGTATAATTAAAGAATCATAATGATAAATCCACTCTTTATCAAGAAGATTATCATAATACCAACCTTCAATAAATATGGATCCTGATGGATTATTCTGAATAAATTTTCCATTTAATTTTCCTTTCTTAAATTCCTCAATTTTTAATATTACTTTATTACTAAAGTATTGAATCCATTTTCCATTTGTTTTACCATTTTTATAGCGACCCCTTTGTTCTATATTTCCATTATCAAAATAAAAAATCCACTCTTTTGTACGTTTTCCTTTTTTATAATAACCTTCAGAAATCTTAATCTTATTTTTATTAAAAAAAGTCCATTTTCCTGATCTTTTATTATTCTTATCTAGACCACCTATTCCAACTATATTTCCAAAATCATCATATAAAATACCTCTCGTTATTTTATTATCTTGAGATATTTCTTTATGCATACCAATAGGTTTACCAAATGAAAAATAACCAGAAGATTTTAAATTACCGTTTTCGTAAAATTCTTGTTTTAATATTGAATTAGAAGAAGTAGAATCTTGCCCTATTATCTTACCATTTTTATAAAAAATATTTTTTAATAGGTTTCCATTAATATCATATTCTCTATAATATCCACTAAGAGTATCATTTAAATAAAACTTATCTATATGTAATTTACGATTAGGATAAAAAACAACCCATGAGCCATTTTTTAAAGAATCATCCAAATACCTATTTACATTTTTTTCTGAAACCTTAAAACCATTTTTATATTCTATTAGTTTTATAATCGATGAATCTTTATAAACAAATGCAATTCCATGCTTTAGATTATTTTTATAGGGTATTTCTGTAATATAATTTCCTTTATAATCGTAAGAAATTCCAGAAATTTTACCATCTAAAAATAAAACTTTGCTTACAACTCTATTTGAATCGAATTTAATATTCCATCCATTTTTAATACCATTTCTATAATTAATTATTTCTACAGTATCTTTATTCTCTGCATAAAAAATCCACCTGCCAGAAAGTTGCGACTGTACTCTATTGCCTTCCGATTTTAAATTACCATTAACATAATACGTTTTCCAATAACCTTCGGGTTTTCCCTTTAAAAAATTTCCTTCACTTGAAATATTACCATTACCATAATAAAAAGTTTTAAACTCTAAACTGTCATTTTGAGAAAAACAGGTAGAAATTAAAATAAAGAGTATAAAACTTAAAATATATTTCACTTTATAGTATTGATATTCAAATATTTATAAATTATTTTTTGCGGAAATTTCTAACATTCTCTTAATCGGAACTTCTGCTTTAATTCTCAATTTTTCATCCATTAAAATTTCTGGTTTTTCGTATTTCAATGCTAAATATATTTTCTTCAAAGAATTTAATTTCATGTATTCGCAATCGTTACAAGCACAGGTTGCTCCATCTAAATTGTTCGGTGGTGCAGGTATATAAATTTTATTTGGATTCAATTTTTTCATTTGATGCAAAATACCAGATTCAGTAGCAACAATAAATTTATCAGCCTCGTTTTCTTGAGTATATTTTAATATACCCGATGTAGCTCCAACATAATCGGAAACTAAAAGTATAGGCTTTTCACATTCTGGATGAGCAATAATTTTTGCAGTAGGATTTTCTTTTTTTAATTTTAATATTGCCTCCAAAGAAAATTCTTTATGAACATGGCAAGCTCCATCCCATAATTTCATTTTTCTTCCAGATACTTTTTCTATATAAGAACCTAAATTTTTATCTGGTGCGAAAATTATTTCTTTATCATTCGGTATTGAATCAATTATGTGCACGGCATTTGAACTGGTACAAATAATATCTGTCAATGCTTTAACTTCTGACGAAGAATTGACATATGACACCACAACATGATTTGGATGAGCATCCTTAAATTTTTTAAAATCTTCGTAAGGAGCTGAATCTGCAAGCGAACAACCAGCTTCCATATCTGGTAGAAGTACTTTTTTGGTTGGATTTAATATTTTAGCGGTTTCTGCCATAAAATGTACCCCAGCGAACACAATCATATCTGCAGTAGTTTTTTCTGCTTCCTGAGCTAATTTAAGGCTATCTCCGACGAAATCTGCTATATCTTGAATATCTCCAGTTTGATAATAATGTGCTAAAAGAATTGCATTTTTCTTTTTTAAAAGATATTTAATTTCTTTTACTAAATTTATCCCTTCTGGTAATTCTTCGTCGAAAAATCCTTTCTCTAATATTGTCTTGTTAATGTTATCCATATATATCTTTTTTTATCTTTATATATAAATATAAATAAGTAATAATAATAAACCCTGTTAGAATTGTAAAAAACAAAATTACAATTTATTTGGATGAAATGTATTATTCATTTTCATAACATTCTATTAACAGTTTATCAACGAACAAAAAGTTTTGGAATTTTGTTTTTTAAAAATCTGTTATTCAAATTATTACAAATCTAATTTTTACTAATTTATTTAGTATAAATATTTATATATCAATATTATACCAAAAGGTTTCAAAATTATATAGTTTTTACAAAAAAAGTATAAGTTACAGATTTAATCAACATTTGTTAACAAACTATTTTTTATATGATAGTTAAAATTTTTACTATATTTAAACCTGTGCATAAGCCTGTTTATAAAAATTGATGAACAAAAATAACTCTTACATTAATTGTAAAATATTTTTTTATGATATAAAAAACTCATTTATAAAAGCAAATATATTTTTGATTTGAGTTAACATTTTTTCCACTGATAAAATTGTTAATTTGTTATTAATTTTAATATAAATATAGGTAAAAAAGCTTGCAAAAATTTAACTCTCCAAAAATGAATATGTTAGCATGATTTTTGTAAAATCCTTTTAAATTTTTTTATCTTTATAAAAAATATAAATCATGACTAAATTAACTTTTATAATTTCATTAATCTTATTAACTGTATTAACAGCTTGTAATACCGTAGGAAATAAAGAGCGTGTAATACTAACAAATATTACTGGCGAACCCAATGAGGTTTTGGTTGTTATGAATAAAACAAGTTGGAATAGCGAAGCAGGAAAAACGTTAAAAAACTGTTTAGAAGATGCTTATTATGGATTACCTCAATATCAAGCTGCACTTAAAGCAATTCAGATAGACCAATCAGGTTTTACCAATATGTTTCAGCTTTATAGAAATATTATAGATGTAAATATTTCGACTAAAGTAAAAAAAAATAAAATTTGGTTTGGTAACGATGTTTATGCTCGACCTCAATCCTATCTTAAGATAGATGCTATTAACGGAATAGAATTTTCAAAATTAATTAATAATAATACAGATAAAATTTTAGAGTTTTTTAAAAATGCAGAAATAGAAAGGTTACAAAAAGCCTATACCAATCACTTTTCTGTAGATATTATGAAATTATTAAGAGAAAAGTATCAAATAAAAGTGGATATTCCATCAAATTATAGAGTATCTAAAGACAGTACAAATTTTACATGGATTAGTTACGAAACACCAGATATGTCTCAAGGTATTTTTGTATATTCATATCCGTATCAAGATACAGCACAGTTTAATCAAGTAAATTTAATAAAGCAAAGGGATAAATTTTTGAAGAAATTTGTTGATGGTCCAACTAAAGGATCTTATATGCAAACAGAACACGAATATCCTGTTCGCAGAACAGCTAAATTTACCAGTAATAATTTATACTTTGTTTTTTTACAAGGACTTTGGAGAGTAGAAGGTGATTTTATGGGTGGTCCTTTTGTTTCTTATTCTTTTCCCGATAAAGAAAACGAAAGAATTATTTGTTTGGATGCTTATGTTTATTGCCCAAAAAAGGATAAAAGAGATTTTATAATGCAAATGGAAGCTATTATTAAAACGGCTAGGTATAATTAAATTGATATTTTTTTGTTGAAATCTATTGAAATAAAAAATCGTCCTCTTTTATATCTAAACTGTATTTTTGTAGATAACTATCCTAAATTATATAGTATTTCTCTGGAGAGAATAAAAAGAAAAATATTGTGAGCAAAAAAGTAATAGTAGAAACCCCATTAATGAAGCAATATAATAGTATTAAGACTAAACATCCAGATGCTATTTTACTTTTTAGAGTGGGCGATTTTTACGAAACCTTCTCCGACGATGCTATTAAAACAAGTAAAATATTAGGCATTACATTAACAAGAAGAGCCAATGGTTCAGCTACTTATATAGAATTAGCAGGATTTCCATATCATGCTTTAGATACTTATCTTCCAAAATTGGTTCGTGCAGGACAGAGAGTGGCTATTTGCGAACAATTAGAAGATCCAAAAAAAACAAAAAAAATTGTTAAACGTGGAGTTACCGAACTGGTTACACCTGGAGTTTCACTTAATGATCAAGTTTTAGATCATCGGCAGAATAATTTTGTTGCTGGGGTTTATATTCATAAAAAAATGCTTGGTGTTTCTTTTTTAGATATTTCTACTGGCGAATTTTATGTGGCAGAAGGAGGTAGCGATTATATAGACAAATTGTTGCAATCGTTTCAGCCCAAAGAAGTGCTTTACGAACGTAGTCAGCAGACGTATTTTTTAGAAACATTTGGCAAACAATTGTATAGTTATAAATTGGACGATTGGGTTTTTCAGGAAGATTCTGCAAAAGAAAGATTACTTAAGCAATTCGAAACCAAATCGTTAAAAGGTTTTGGAGTTCATAATTTACAATATGGAACTGTTGCAGCAGGTGCTATTTTGCATTATTTAGATTTAACAGAACATAAACAAATAGATCATATTACAAAAATTTCTAAAATTGATGAAGATCAGTTTGTGGGATTAGATCAATTTACTATCCGAAATTTAGAATTATTTTACGCAGGAAGCGAAGATGCAAAGACTTTAATTTCGGTGATGGATAAAACAGCTTCTCCTATGGGTAGCCGTTTGCTTAAAAGATATATGGCCTTGCCGCTTAAGACTATAC
>JAMOQL010000075.1 GCA_027064025.1 Bacteroidales bacterium | reverse complement strand
CAAATTGCTTATTAAAATCTGCATTATTTTTCTTAGTTTTTTGTCCTATTACCATTTTATAAATACCAGGTATTTTCTTTACATTCATTGTAACACCTTTATAATTTTCGGCAGTTATCATATAATTGGTAAGTGTTATTTGCATTTTCCACATAAACATAACATCAGTTAAATCTAAGGTACCGTTTATCATATGCATTTTGTTAAATGTTTTGCAAAACCCAGAACAATTCATTGTAGCAGCTTTATAATCTTCTCTTTTTACACGTTCAGAAAGAATATCCACAACATCTTTCATTTGGTAAAAATAAGAACCAAACAAAGGGTCTTTAACGTACTCTTTTGGTGTGTTTTTAACATACTCTTTCTGTAAAGCTGAAATTTCTTGTTTTAAATTAGCAAGACTTTTAATAATTTGTTTGCTGTCTTTTGCTTCTTTGCTTTTAATCATTCCACAGGTTTTGAAAATATCACCGTGTAGTTTTGTCATATCCCTATCGAAGGATGTTTGTGCTTGTAAACTACCTAAGGCAAATACAAATAGCACTGCATAAATTACTTTTTTCATTATTCAAATTTTTAAATATTAATACTCAATTAATTAATTTTCTTTTTTGCGATAAACTCCCAGATAATTTTTTCATTAGTATATCTATCAATACTCTTTTCTTTAATTTCTATTATTTCCCAATTGGGATTAAAATAATTTTCAATAGCTTTATTACTAAAAAATCTTTTAGGCATTCCGTTAATATTAAAATATTCTTCTTCTATTTTGGGAAATCCAACAGCTCCGTAATTAACATCATTACTTGAATTTACTCTTACAATTAAAGTTCCTGTATCTTCTAAAATATTATATAAATTACTTATTATTTGTTTTGTCTCTATATTGCTAAAATAATGTAATGATAAACTTGCAATTACAGTATTTATTTTTTTATCAAAAACAGGAAGTACATCTCTAAAATCACCACAAATAATTTTGGCATTTGGTATTTTTTGTTTTAGAATTTCTAAACTGTATTCATCTTTCTCAATGACATAAATTTCTGATGCGAAACCATTTATTATATAGGTATCTATTCCTATACTTGCTCCAAGTTCAAGAACTATTTTATTCGATATGTATTCCGAGTAAGGGAATAACCAAGTATAATCGTTTTGCATCATTCTTTCTTCTATAATTACTTCGCACTTTCGCCTTTACGAAAGATAAAGAGCGAAAGGCAAAGCAATCTATTTATTATCCTATGCTACTATTTTTTTAGAATTTTTCTTATCAACTATATAAGCAAACATTGGAATAAAAATCAGTGTTAAAAGTGTTCCGATTAACAGACCTCCAACAGCAACATCGGCAAGCGGACTTAATCGTTCTAAACCAACGGCTTGTTCTAAGGCAATTGGTATCATTCCTGCTATGGTTCCAAATGCAGTCATCATTACTGGACGGAAACGTACACGTACACTTGCAATAGCACTTTCGTACGGACTTTTACCACTTTCTCTATTTTTTTGATAAAAATCAATCAGCAATACCGCATTTTTAATAATGATACCAAATAGTAGCAAAATACCTAACATACTTGGCATACAACTTGGTTTATTGAATAACAACATTCCCCAAGCGGCACCAATTAATGAAAGCGGCAATACCATAATCATAATCAGCGACATACGAACCGATTTATAAATGGCAATTAATACCATTATTAGAACCAATACTCCCAAAGCAATGGCTTTCATCATTCGTTGGAAACTATCGTCAATTTGTTTCATATCGCCTTCTTGTGAAAAGATAACATCGCCATTGTCTGCTTTTACTTTTGCAAGTGCTGCCTCTGCATCGTCTGTTAAGTGTGTAATTGGTCGTTTTGAACGATAACCACTAACATCTAAACTGTACAACATTTTGTCTCTTTCAATTTTGGCATAGGTCATTTTTTTAGAGATTTTAGCCAAAGTTTCCAAAGGAATATCACCCATTTTTGTTTTGATAGGTAATAGTCTTAATGTTTGTTCATTTTGACTAAATTTACCTTTCAAATACAAACGTACAATTTGAGTATTTAGCGATTGTAAATCGGCATTTAAGCCTACAACTTGCCCTTTTACAGGTATTTGCATTGCTATTTGATAAGGTGTGATACCATAACTTAATGCAGTATTCTCATTAATGTCAAGTTCAATTTCTGTAAAATCTTTATCCCAACTTCTTGATACAGATGTTAAACCTTTAACCGTTTTCATAGCCTCATCAACCGCATACGATTTTTCTGTTAAGCCCTCTACCACTGGCGATTTTAAACGGGTTACTACTGACGCTTTAATTGTAGATAGGGCAGTTGCACCAAAGTCAAATACATCAATCTTTTTTAGACCTTCCAATTGAGACAATTTATCTCTAAGTGTGTCTTCAATTGACCACATATCTTGAGGTCGACTAAAACGATCTACACAGTTTATGGTAATAGTGGCTTCGGCTGGCAAATTACCGGAACCTAAACTTAATACTCCTTTCTCTGTACCAAATGCTACCGAACTTCTTGTTACATAATCTTGTTTGTGTAGCCACTCTAAGAATGGTTTAATTTTCTTTTCGGCACTGTTTACGGTTTCGTTAGAACTAAAAGCAACTTGTGCTTTAATAATTCCTGTATCCATTGGAGGCATAGCATCTTTACCAATAATTGGCATAATGGTTTTCATACTGAAAATTAAGAGTATAACTACGCCGCCTGTTAAGGCTATTCTTCGTATCCAACGTCGTTTTCCTTGTGCATTTCCGTTAGAATATTTAATTACATTTACATAAGGATCAACTAATCTACCAACCGATTTATCATAAATTTTATCGAACCATCGTTCAACTTTCGATTTATTTGTCCCTTTTTTATATAGTATTTCTAAAAGCTTAGGAATAAATGTGATAGAAAGGAAGAATGAGATTAATAAAGCAATAATCAATGTAAAGATTAAAGGTTTAAATATTTTCTCAGGAAAACCACCAATATACATTAAAGGAAATACGATAGCTATGGTAGCAATTGTTCCTGACCAAATAGGTGCGATAACTTCTTTGGTTCCTTTTTGAATGGCGGTTTGCAAATCTTCGCCCAAATCTTTTAGGTGTCGTTCTATATTTTCGAGCACCACGACCGCATTATCG
>JAMOQL010000074.1 GCA_027064025.1 Bacteroidales bacterium | reverse complement strand
TTCAAAAGTGCCTTTTATTGTAGTACAGGGACCTCCTAGAAATAATCATTATTCAAATATTGTTTTTCCTGTCGATTTCAGAAAAGAGAGTAAATTGAAATTGCAATGGGTTGCGTATTTGGCAGAAAATTTTAAATTGCTAGTAAATATTTTAGTTCCTAATACAAGTGATAGTATTCATACTAAAAAAATTAAAAATAATTTAGAGTTTGCGAAAAAATATCTGGGGAATAAAGATATTAATTATGAAATACATATTTCCAAAGCAAAAGGTTCGTTCGTGAAGCAGACTTTAGATTTTTCAAAATATATTTCTGCAGATTTAATTATTATTGTAATTACTAAAGATATAGGATTGAACGATTATATGTTTGGAGCTGATGAGCAAAAGTTAATTGCTAATAATCAGGAAATTCCGGTAATGTGTATTCAGCCACGAACAGATATGAAACTTTATAGTCGATTCTTTTAATAACTACTGAGCTTCAAAAATATAAGTAATGGTGCCTCTTTGTTTTAAAGGGGCATCGTAGTTTTGGTTAAATTTAGATTGTTTTACAGATTGAATAGCAGAATTCCGAAGACACTCATCTGTAGAAGAATCTTCTGCTATTTTATACGAAATAACAATCCCATCTCTATTTACAGTTATGTTTATCGCCACAGTTCCCGAAATCTCACATTTATATGTTGGAACAGGGATTTTCATTTTATAACGATCTTTTAGAAAGTAACTAATGAAAGTTGCTCCTTGGAAATTTGAAGGTTTAGTTTTTTTATTTTGTGGATCTTTTTGACTCTCTTGTTCATTTTCTTTTTCTTGGATATTAAGATCATCGCGTTCAAATATTTTCTTATATTCATCATCTGAAATTGCATCTTTAACTAATTGCTCTTTATAAGCATCATCAGATTCTTCGATATCTGAATAATCGTAAGGATCAGTTTTTTCGTCTCCTTTCATCGCATTATTAACTGCAATATTACGTCTGTCTTCTTCATTTAGTAAATCTTTGGGAATCTGATTTAAGTCGATAGGTTTTGGAATAAAATTATCTAATTCGATAAATATTCCCTCTTCCTCTTCTGGAACCTTGGTATATATAGAATTAAAAGCAAGAATTACAATTAATAATATATATATCAATGCAGAGAAAAATACAGAACGAATAATATAGTATTGCCTTGATTTTCGCATTAAATCCAAAAATACGAATTATTAAGTAAAAGAATATTACTTAACAATGGTTTTAACAGAAAGATTTGAAGAATTTACTGATGAGTTGAAAGCAATTGTTTGCTGAGATAAACTTTGCTCTTTAAGATTTTTTTGCCAATACATGAAAAATCCTAATGCAATAACGAGAATAAATAAATTTAGGTTATAGATTTTCTTTTTAGCTGTTTTCTTCATTTCAATTTATTTGTTGGCACAAAGGAATAATATTTATTATAAAAACTACTAAGTATTTTACGAATCCCACTTGTTATGTCTTCAAAAGACGGTGTTAATGTATAAATGGTTGCTTATCTATTATAAATACTATTAAAGGAATATATGTTGTTAATCATATTCGTTCTCTCGAAAGGATAAAACTATTACCTTTAATTTCTTTTTAAAAAATTATTTATTAAAACATATAAAAATGAGTTTAAGTTTGATAGGAAGATCCGTAGGAGAATCTGTTACCTTAAAATTGAATGAAACTTTTGCTGTATTAAAAGCGAAAGGGGAACCTGTTATTCATCTTGGAGGTGGAGAACCAAAATCTAAAGCACCTATTGATGCTTTAACAGCAATAGCTTCTCATCTAAATTCTGGAGAAGTAAGATATGCTCCTGTCGATGGAAGTATTGATATGAAAAAAGCTGTAATTCGCTATACACAAGATCATTATCATAGAAAGGTAGAACCTGAAAATATTATTGTCTCTAGCGGAGCGAAGCAAGCTTTAATGGTTGCTTTACAGGCTATTCTCGATCCGCAAGACGAATTGTTATTTACAGCTCCATATTGGGTCAGTTACCCTGATATGGCAAGACTTTGTGGCGCTGTTCCTGTGCCCATTACACCTGAAGATGGCTCTTTTATTCCTAGAATGAAAGACATAGAACAAAATGTTACCTCTTACACAAAAGCTATTATTATTAATAACCCAAATAATCCTTCGGGAATGATTTACCCCGAAAGTTTTATTCAGGAGATTGTTGAGTTTGCTGAAAAAAAAGGCATCTATTTAATTATGGACAATATTTATCATAGCTTAGTTTTTGATGGTAAAAAAACAGCAAACCCATTCGATTATGTTAGTGATTTCTCAGATAACTCAAAATTAATAGTCATAGATGGAGTATCTAAAGCTTATGCTATGACTGGATTTAGGATAGGTTGGGGAATTGCAAACAAGAAATTAATTAAAGTAATGGCCAATATTCAAGGGCATCAAACATCAGGACCTTCTATATTATTACAAAAAGCAGCAATTGGTGCTATTAATGGAGTTCAATCTGGTGTAGAAAGCTTAAGAACTACTTTAGAAAATAATAGAAATGTTTTGATAGCACAATTAAATGCTTTTGAGGGCATTTATGTAACTCCTCCAGATGGGACTTTTTACACTTTTGTAGATTTCAGAAAATACGATAAAGATTCTACTCGATTATCTAATTTCTTATTAGAAAAAGTTCGTGTATTAACGATGCCTGGCGTTGAATTTGGAATGGAAGGTTATTTGAGAATTTCTTTCTGTGGATCTATTAAAGATATTATTGATGGCATTGAAAGAATTAAATGGGCGTTAGATCCAAATTCACCAAATGAACTATATATTGGTGAACGTAAATTAGTTAGAGACTGGAATTAAAATTAAAAATAAGGTTAAGTAAAAAAGATAAAATAAGTTTTTTATACTTGCCCTTTCAATTATTTAAAAAATGAAATATTTAAAATTTAAAACTCCAGCCCAAGAAACTGCAGAAGATTTAAAATCTGATTTTGGAGTTAAGAATCACGGTTTAGTACATTTGGAGAGAGTATATTGGAATCTACCAGCTGCAGCCCTGTACGAAGAAGTAGTTTTTCGTAACGAAGGAAAGATTGTAAACGGTGGAGCCTTACAAGTTTATACAGGAAAATGGACAGCGCGCGCCGCAAACGATAAATATTTTGTGAGAGAAGAAAGCTCTGAAAAGAATATCGATTGGGGTGAATATAATAGACCAATGACTGCAGAAAAGTTTAGTGGAATTTATGCTAGATTGCAATCGTATTGGCAAGGTGAAGAAATATTTGTTCAAGATTTATACGCTGGTGCAGATAAAGAATATCAATTACCAGTTCGAGTTATTACGGAGAAAGCTTGGCAGTCTTTATTTATTCAAAATATGCTATTAAGTGAAAGAGATTTGGCAAAACTTAAACAGTATATACCAGATTTCACGGTTATGGTAGCACCAACTTTTAAGTTAGATCCTAGAATTGATGGTACAAATAGCGAAACTGCTATTATTATCGATTTTGGAAAAAAACTAGCTATTATTGCAGGAACAGAATATGCAGGTGAGGTTAAAAAAGCAGTATTTACTATTATGAATTATCTGATGCCTTTGGAAGATGTTATGTCGATGCATTGTTCAGCAAATGTTGGAGACGAAGGCGATGTTGCACTATTCTTTGGCCTTTCTGGTACAGGAAAAACCACACTTTCTGCAGATCCAAAACGAAGCTTAATTGGAGACGATGAACACGGATGGAGTAGTGGTGGTGTTTTCAATTACGAAGCTGGTTGTTATGCCAAAGCTATTCGCTTATCCGAAGAGGCCGAGCCTGAAATTCATGCTTGTACCCACCGTTTTGGAACAGTTTTAGAAAATGTTTCTTTCGATCCTGCATCTCGTCATATCGATTTAGATGATGAAGGTTTAACAGAAAATACTCGCTTATCTTATCCCTTAGAGTTTATTCCAAATGCTGTTCCTGATAAATTAGTAACAACGCAGCCTAAAAATGTAATATTCTTAACAGCCGATGCTCAAGGCGTGATGCCTCCTATTGCAAGATTGAGTATGGATCAAGCAATATATCATTTTATTAGTGGTTATACTTCAAAAATTGCAGGTACAGAATTAGGCTTGGGAATTGAGCCTGAAATTACTTTCTCTGCATGTTTTGGAGCTCCATTTATGGTTCATCACCCTTATTTCTATGCAAAAATATTAAGACAAAAAGCAGAATTGTCGGGAGCAAATATTTGGCTTGTGAATACAGGCTGGGTAGGTGGAAAATTTGGCGTTGGTAAACGAATCTCTATTCGTCATACCCGTAATATGCTTTCTGCAGCTATGGAAGGTAAATTAAACGATGTGGAATATAGAAAAGATAAACTTTTTGGTTTTGATATTCCATTAACATGTCCAGGGGTCCCCGATGATGTTTTCGAACCATCAAATGCTTGGGGAGATAAAGATGACTATTGGCGAAAATATGATGCTTTAGTTTCTCGTTATATCGAGAATTTTAAGTTGTTTGCTGATGGAATTCCCGAAACCGTATTAAGAGTTGCTCCAAAACGGTTGAAGAAATAACGAAGTTAATTGAGAAAATATAAAGCGGTTTCAGAATTGTTAAATAATTAATGAGTACTGAAACTGCTTTTTTGTATTTGTAAATTGATATTTATTACATCAAATCTATACCTGTTTTCACATCTAGTGTGTACATAAAGTTTTCAACTTTTGGATTAGCCATATCGAGAGGTGTTCTTCTTTGAACATTTTTTGCATTAATATTATTTCTATTTTTTAAACAACTTTATACAATAGAAATATTTTCTTTAGAATCGGCAATAACAATTTTAGGTGAAGACGTTTGTGCATTGATAGATATTGAAATAAGTATCAAATAAAAATATAAAATTAATTTTTTAGGAGTTATTTTTTTTAATATTAAGTTTTTTTCTTCTTTTTCTTTTTGACAGAAAATCCAAAGCGACCAATTTTATTACCAGGTTCATAATAATTACCATGAATATAGGTTAATGGATTAGTTTGTCTTAAATCTAAAGCTCCTGTAGAATGGTCTATTAATCGCTCTTCAGCATGAACTGCAATTACTTTAGCAATAAACATATCGTGTGATCCAAGAGGCATTATTTCTGTAACTTCACATTCAATACTTATGGGACATTCAGCAATCATAGGGGCATTGACGTGATCCGCTTTCTCAGGAGTTAAATTCATTTCTTTAAATTTATCAAAATCCTTACCCGATTTCACACCACACCAATCTGTCTGTTTGGCCAAATCTTTCGTTGTTAGATTAATAACAAAAGCCTTAGTTTCTTTTATGATATGGTACGAATACCTGCTTGGGCGAACAGAAATGTAACACATAGCAGGATCCGTATTTATAGTCCCTGTCCACGAAATGGTTATTATATTATAATTTTCTGGCGAATCGCCACAACTAACCATTACTGCAGGTAAAGGGTAAATCATTGTACCCGCTTTCCATTTAACTTTTGCCATTTTTTTTAATTTAGATAAATCAATATTCTCGAGGCAGAGCCGACAAGGGATGATAGTGGGGAATTTATTAAATCAATGCAAGTGTCGGAAAAATAAATATCTCTAATAAGATTAAAAGTAAAAAAAGATTTATTATTACTTCTTATATAACTGAAAATTCTTTTTAATTTTTGTAGATTCAAGTCATTAATATAAAAAAGAAGTTTGAAAAATAAATATATTACATTAATTAAACCCATCTCAATAATAAAAGAAAGAATTAAATCTTTTATATTAATTATTAGGTATTCATTGTCGATTACTATTCGAATGTGTATCTTTATCCGTTAAATTAAAAATTATTCATGACGGAACGAGTAGACAAACAAAAGGAAGTTGATAAAAAATATCTGGCAATGGCTAGAATTTGGTCAGAAAATTCTTATTGTAAAAGAAGAAAAGTGGGGGCTCTAATTGTAAAAAACAAGATGATTATTTCTGATGGTTATAATGGAACTCCATCGGGGATGAATAACAATTGTGAAGAAAGTCCAGAAAAGACTTTTGAGTATGTTTTACATGCAGAGGCCAATGCGATAACAAAAGTAGCAAAGTCAGGGAATAGTAGTGATGGAGCAACCTTATATGTTACGACTTCTCCTTGTATAGAATGTTCAAAATTAATTATTCAATCAGGTATTAAAAGGGTTGTTTTTTCTAAAAAATATAGAATACATACAGGTTTAGATTTACTCGAAAAAGTTGGAATACAAATTGATCATATAGATATAGAAAAAGAGCATTCAAATGAAAAATAAATTATCAATAATAATAACTCCAATATTATTCGCAATAGTGCTGGTAATGGGAATTTATATTGGGAAATTAATGAACCATCAATCTTTTGATAATCAAACGGTTATTTATCCGAACGTTGATAAACTACATGCTGTAATCAATTACATCAATCAAGAATATGTTGATTCTGTGAATATTGACCATTTAATAGAGAAAGCAATACCAGAATTATTAAAACAATTGGATCCACATTCGGTTTATATTCCAGCTTCCGATATGGAGGAAGTTAATGAGCCAATCGAGGGTAATTTTGATGGGATTGGAGTTATGTTTAATATTCAGAATGATACAGTAATGGTTATTAATACTATTCATGGTGGTCCATCGGAAAAAGTAGGGGTAAAAGCTGGTGATAGAATTGTATATGTCGACGATTCATTATTTGCAGGAATTAAGGTTAGTAATAGTTTGGTAATGAAGTCGTTAAAAGGTAAATCGGGAACGGAAGTTAAGATATCGGTAAAACGAAAAGGTTATAAAGATTTATTAGATTTTACGATAAAACGAGATAAAATACCTTTGAAAAGTGTTGATGTGGCTTATATGATTGCAGATAAAACTGCTTATATCAAAATAAGTAAATTTGCAATGAACACTTATGGAGAATTTAAACAAGAGATTGAGAAATATAAAAAACGAGGTGCTGATTCGTGGATTATAGATTTAAGAGGAAATGGTGGTGGTATTATGCAGGCTGCTGTACAAATTGCTGATGAGTTTTTAGAAAAAGGAAATTTAATTGTATATACTAAAGGTCGTTCTAGAACAAGGGAAGATATAGTAGCTACAATTAATGGTCAATGTAAAAAAGATAGAGTAATTATTTTGATTGACGAATGGTCGGCTTCTGCCAGCGAAATACTTTCTGGAGCTCTTCAAGATAACGATCGTTGCGATATTGTGGGGCGTCGTTCGTTTGGAAAAGGTTTAGTGCAAGAGCCCACCTTTTTCCCAGACGGTTCTGGTTTACGATTAACAATTGCAAGATATTATACTCCAACTGGTAGATGTATCCAAAAATCGTATGGAAAAAATCTGTTAGATTATGAGATGGATATTAGCAATAGGTATTTGCATGGTGAATTTTCTCAGAGAGATAGTATTCATTTTAACGATTCTTTAAAATTTGAAACCCCTGGAGGGAAAATCGTCTATGGTGGTGGCGGAATTATGCCAGATTATTTTGTTGGGGTAGATACAATAGGTTATTCAGAATATTTTAGATTAATTGTCGCAAAAGGATTAATTTATAAATTTTCGTTTAAATATACCGATAAGAATAGAGAAAAATTGGAAACATTTAAAGATTACACCAATTTGAATCAATATTTAATATCTCAAGATATCACTAAAAAATTTATAGATTATGCTACTGTTCATGGAGTTAAGTTCGATAAAGAAGGCTTTAAAACTTCAGAAAGTAGAATAACAAATTTCTTATTGGCTTATATTAACCGTAATATATTAGACGACAAAGGCTTTTATCCAACAATGTTATCGGAAGATAAAACAGTATTAAAAGCCCTTGAAATTTTAAAAAACAAGTAATTATTTAACAAATTATTTTATGCGTGTAAAAGAGAAAATATATAACAAATTATTAGAAATAGTTGAGAGCAAAATAAACTTAGCAAAAGTATCGTTAGATGCTGCAATAGACTCAAGAAATAATGAAACAAAAAGTAGTGCTGGTGATAAATATGAGACTGGTCGTGAGATGATTCAATTAGAAATTAACAAATTAGAAAATCAGTTAATTATTTCAGAATCTCTTAAAAATGAATTGTTTAAGGTAAATATTAATAGAATTCATACTACTGTAGATTTTGGAAGCTTAGTAACTTGTAATTCTGGTACTTATTTTATTTCTATCGGAATAGGTAGAGTAAACATCGATTCTCAAGATTATTATTGCATTTCTTTAGCCTCACCAATTGGAGAATTATTACATAATAAAAAAGTTGGTGATTCATTTGAATTTAATGGACGAAAATTTTTGATTGAAAACATCGTTTAATAAAAAATGAGAAAACTATTTTACATATTCTATGTATTGTTTTTTAGTTCAATTAGTGGTTTTTCGCAAGAAATAAACGATTGGATTAATTACAATCAAACGTATGTGAAATTTAAAGTGGCCGAAGATGGTATTTATAGAATAAATAGAAATACTTTAGTGGCAATAAATAATAGTTTTTTAACAGTAAATCCAAAAAACTTACAAGTATTTGTGAGAGGGCAGGAGCAACCTATTTATGTTCATGGAGAAGACGATTTTTCTTTTGATCAAAGCGATTATATTGAACTGTTTTGTCAAAAGAATGATGGCTTTCTAGATAGCTTGATGTATGATAATCCGTCTGAGCAAAATAATCCATATTTTAGTCAAATAAACGATAGCATTTCATATTTTATTACTTGGGAAAATTCTCCAAATCAAAAAAAAAGATTTGTAACTTATTCATCATCAGACTATAGTTCATATACAGAAATTAATAGTGTAATTCAAAAAACATTAGTCAATTATACTAATAGTTTTTATTGGGGGCAGCGTGTTTCTAATTATTCTTCAGGAAAAGGTTGGTTCGATTCAAATAATTTTTCTTATCAAAGTCCTGTTAATAAAGCCTTTGATATTTCTGATAGAGTTCCTAATTCGGATGTGAAAGTTAATTTTTCTGTCTGTGGAGTTCCTAACTCTGATGTGCTTTCCAACCTTAATCATCATCTTAAAATTCATTACAATTCAAACGAAATGTTTGACGCCTCTTACACGGGATATCAAGGTGTAAAAGATAATTTTATTATTCCATTTTCAGATATTAGTTCAAACGATTTATTATTAAGTTTTTCTTCTAATTATAATCAAAATGGTCAGGTAGATAGAAATGCAATTGCATATATTTTGCTAGAATACAGCAAAAATTTAGATTTTTCTAATTCAAGCTATGCTAGTTTTTATGTCCCATCTTCAGTACAAAATCGTAGTTTGAGTTTGGAAAACTTTAGTGGAACAAATTCTATACTTTACAATATTGAAAACAGCGAGCGTACAGAATTGATTCCTAGCTCGTCTAATCAAATGGCAATATTACACCCAAATGCTGAAGAAAATCACTTGCTAATTTCATCAAACGAAAGCCTGAAAATAGTTTCGCAAGTGGCTAATGTCAGTTTTGTAGATTATAAAAATTTATCAGAAAGCCCAGAATTATTAATGATTTATCAATCTATTCTGGAACCATCAGTTAACGAATATGCTGCATACAGAAGACAACAAGGTTATAAGGTTTTGACAGCAGAGATTTCTGATTTATACAATCAGTTTGCTTATGGAATTGATAAACACCCTCTTGCTATTAGAAATTTTGTTGATTTTATTGACAGGAAATATGGACAAGCTAATTTTTTATTTTTAATAGGGAAATCGATTAGTTCATCAAATATTAGAAATACTCCTATAGCTTTTAACAAATGTTTGGTTCCTACTATGGGAAATCCTCCAAGCGATGTATTATTAACATCAAATCTTGATGGTCTGGGTCTGCAACCCTCTATAGCAACAGGAAGGATAGCCGCAAGAAGCAGTAGCGAATTAACTTATTATTTAGATAAAGTTAAAGATTATGAATCGACTCCAAATGCTCTTTGGAAAAAGAAGGCCATACATTTTGGTGGAGGAAGTAATTCTTACGAACAAACGACTTTTAAAAATTACCTGAAAGAATATGAACTTATTTATGAAGATACACTAATTGGTGGGCAAGTTACGACCTTCTTAAAAGACAATTCAGACCCTATTCAAATATCGGTTTCCGATTCAGTGGCTTTACTTATTAATTCAGGCGTATCACAAATGACTTTTTTTGGACACGGCTCAACCAGTGGTTTCGATCAAAATATTGATGGTCCAGAAAATTATAATAATATGGGAAAATATCCATTAATAGAAGCTAATTCTTGCTTATCTGGTGATATTCATCAAAATACATCGTTTAGAACTATCAGTGAACAGTGGGTTTTGATACAGAATAAAGGCGCAATTGGTTTTCTGGCTGCATCAGACTTGGGTTATGCTTCTCAGCTCCATCAATTGTCTAAGCAGTTCTATAAAAGCTTATCTTACAAAAAATATGGGAGTAGTATCGGAGAGGTAATAAAAGAGGGGCTTAAGAACTACGCATCGAATCAAACCAACAATGTTTTTATTAGAAAGACGGTTTACGATAATACTTTTCATGGCGACCCTGTAGTTATTATTAATGCTTTCGATAAACCCGATTTGCAAATTACAAATTCAGGAGTTTCATTCAATCCAGAACCCATTACTAGCGATGTAGATTCATTTGCATTAAATATTGAGTATTATAATGTTGGGAGGGCTTTTGTTGATAGTTTTTTAATTTCTATCGAAAGAGAATATCCTAATGGTGCAGTTGATTTTCAAACTATCCATAGACCTGCATGTATGTTCAATGACCAAGTACAAGTAAAATTACCAACCGATATTGTCAATGGTGTGGGCATGAATAAAATAATAATTAGATTAGATTATTTGAATCAGATAAACGAGCTTTCTGAAAATAATAATGAAGTACAATTAAGTTTTTTGATACAATCTAATGATTTAATTCCTATTTATCCGTACGAGTTTGCGGTAGTTCCTAACTCAAATATTACGTTAGTAGCTAGTTCAGGCAATCCTTTCGAAGAACAGTTTACCGCAGTTTTTCAAATAGACACAATCGATTCTTTTGATAGTCCTGCTGTTGTTTCGGAGGATATAATTAGCGATGGTGGAATTACAGAATGGGCTTTGCCTTTTACACTTTCCGATAGTACAGTATACTTTTGGAGAGTATCTTTACAAGGGTCGAATCGATGGAAATCAAGTTCGTTCAGATATATTCAAGGACAAAGAGGTTGGTCACAAGCACATCACTTTCAGTTCGAGAAAGATGAATATCAATTTATTAATTACAAAAAAAGTCAACGTAAATTCGAATATATTACGACTCCCAAAACGCTATTGTGTACGAATATTGGTTCCGTATCAGTATCAAGAGTTCAAGAAGTTGGCTATTGGGTTGATGGAGTTGGGGATCAAAATTCTTGTGGTGCAGTATCTTCTTTTAATGTTGTAATTTTAGACTCATTAAATCTTGAAGCTTGGCATTCTGATAGGGGGGATTACGGACAGCGAGACTACCCACAGTGTTCATCTAGATCTAGACCTGATTATTATTTTCAATTTTCTACTGGTGATAGTGTTGCAATGGAGCAGATGGCTAATTTCTTAAATTCAATCCCTTCGGGTTTCCATATTTTGAT
Organism: Bacteroidales bacterium; assembly: GCA_027064025.1. Lineage (GTDB taxonomy): Bacteria > Bacteroidota > Bacteroidia > Bacteroidales > JAFGXI01 > JAFGXI01. The sequence continues at coordinate 4,894 of JAMOQL010000074.1, read as the reverse complement.
TTATTCCATTTGGAACGGAAACTTCACTAATCTTCCAGAAAATACCAAACAAGCCTTTGAGCAACTCTATCCAGCTTCACAAATACGAAATATTGCAGATAATATTCCTTATATTTTTTATATTAAGAAAGGTGATATTTCTACAGGAATCGAAAGAATTGGTTCTAATACTAGTGATGAAATTAATTTAACTGTTAGTTTGCCAACTAATTACGATAATGGTAATATATACTCTACTTTAATTGGCCCAGCTCTAGAATGGAAATCTTTTCATTGGAAATATAAAAACAATATTGATGATAAAGAAACGGAATTAAAAATTTTGGCTACAGACAGTCAAGGGCATCAAATAGAGCTTATTAATGGATTAAATAAAGATTCGTTAAATATTTTAGATTTATCTTCAAGGATAAATGCTAGTGTATATCCATATTTGCAGTTAGAAATTTATTCTAAAGATTCTATCCAGAAAATACCTACTCAAATAAAATCGTGGAGTCTTCTTTATCAAGATGTACCAGAGACCGCTATAGAACCATCTGAAGGCTATTTTTTCTTAAAGGATACAGTCCAGCAAGGCGAAAATATTGAGTTTTCTATTAGTACCAAAAATATTAGCCCCTATGATATGGACTCTCTAAAAGTATCCTACTTTGTAAAAGATAATCAAAATAATATTAGTTTAATTCAAACAAAGAAATTAAAACCTCATCCTAGCCAAGATGTAATAACAGATACTATAAGTTTTAATACAGCAAATAGTCATGAAAAAAATAGTATTTGGGTAGAATTCAATAGCGTAGACTCGTTGACAGGTGAGTACAATCAGTTAGAACAATATCATTTTAATAATATTGCAGTTCGGTATTTTTACGTAGAATCTGATAAAGTTAATCCACTATTAAATGTAACTTTCGATGGTTTACATATTATGGATGGTGATGTAGTGAGTCCAAATCCAGAGATATTAATCCGAATAAAAGATGAGAATAAATATTTAGCAATGCAAGATCCTAATTTAGTTTCGGTTTATTTAAAGTTTCCTTATTCCGATGATGAAATTAAGGTTGAAATAAATGATAGTTTAAATAATCAACAATTATTTTGGACCGCATCGAGTCTTCCAGATAATGTGGCCGAAATGCTTTTTTCTCCCAAAAACCTTAAAGATGGAATTTATACCTTAAGGGTTGGAGCAACAGATGCTTCGGCAAATGAATCAGGAAAATACGATTATAAAATTAATTTTGAAGTGGTTAATAAAAGTACGATTACTCAAATATTAAATTATCCGAATCCTTTTTCTAGCTCCACACAATTTGTTTTTACATTGACAGGATCTGAAGTTCCCGAGCAAATATTAATACAAATAATGACGATTTCAGGAAAAGTTGTTAAAGAAATTGATTTAAGTTCCGTATCCGATGTTCATATTGGGCGGAATATTACCGATTATAAATGGAATGGTCGTGATCAATATGGTGATTTGTTGGCCAATGGTGTGTATTTTTACAAAGTTTATGTTCGGAATAATGGCACTGAAGTAGAAAAATCATCTACTGATGCCGATCCATTTTTTAAGCAAGGAATAGGCAAAATGTATATTATTAGATAAGCAAAAAAAATATTAATATGCTCGTGAAGAAATTGTTATTTAGTATATTTATTTTGCTATTTGTATCTTCTCTTTGGTCACAAAACCAAGTATTAACTTATTCATTTTCTAGGAAAGAACCCGTAATAGAAAAGTTGTTTTCAAAAACAAATTTCAAGGATTCAAGTCTTATTATTCAGTATTTAGCCAAGAATATTAAATCGTGTTATTTAGAAGGTTTTCTTGAAATTTCGGTAGATTCTATAGTTTCCAAATCGAATGTGAGCAAGGTCTATATATACGTCGGACAGCAATATGAAAAGTTGGTAGTAAAATACAATAATCGTTATGAGGCTATATTACGAGAAATAAATTCTGCTTATTTATCTGAACAACTTTTGGCTTTAAATCAAATAAAGTTTGAAAATAAAAAGATAGTGAGTTTTCTTGAGAATAATGGTTACCCATTTTCTAAAGTTGAGTTGGACAGTATTTCTTTTTTAGATAAAACAATTTATGCAAAGCTCTCTATAGAAAGAGGAGAACAAATTCTTATTGATACAATTAAGGTGTCAGGTAATCTTAATATCTCTAAATCATTCTTGTATGGTTATACGGGTTTAAGACCAAAAACTCAATTTAGTTTAAGTAAGGTTGAGGGGATAAAGAAAAGAATCAATAATCTAAATTTTGCCAAACAAAGTCTAGAAACTCAAATTATATATAAGGATACGGAAGTTAAGATTATAGTTCCCGCAAACAGTATATCGAACAATCGTTTCGATGGAATTTTAGGAATATTACCAAATGATAAAACTACAGGAAAACTAGTTCTCACAGGAGAATTAAATATATTTCTAGAAAATATACTAAAGAGTGCAGAAGAACTAAATTTTAAGTGGCAAAAAATGGAATCATCATCACAAAAATTAGATATTGATTTTAAAATTCCATATATTTTCAATACAAATTTAGGCTTATCGGCAGGAATAAATTTACATAAGCAAGACTCTACATATTTGAACTCTATACTTAAAACGGGTGTACAGTACTATTTTCAAGGAAAGAATCATATTGGGTTGCAATTCAAAAATAAAACTTCATCAGTACTTTCAAAAGATAGTTTAATAATAAAACAATTCTCACCTTTCCAAATGAGTTCGTTGGGTTTAGATTTTTCGTATAAACATTTGGATTATTATTTTAACCCACATAAAGGGATCAATATTTTTATAGAAGCAAATTTGGGAAATAAAAGTTTTCTGGACTATCAGAGTCTTTCCGTCTCAAATGTTCAGTACGATGGAAAATATCATTTAAAATGGTTTATCCCAATAGCAAAAAAACATACATTACTGGTTGCCAATCAATCCGCAATCTTACTATCCGAAAATTTATTTAAAAACGAACTCTACAGAATTGGAGGTTTGAGTAGTTTGCGTGGTTTTATGGAATCGTCAATTTATGCATCCTCATATAGTATTGCAACCATTGAATACCGATTTATCTTCGAAAGAAATTCAGCTCTTTTTGCATTCTTTGATGCTGCATGGTACGAAAAAAAGCTTGAAACTTATTATTACGATTATCCTTTTGGATTTGGATTAGGATTATTTTTTAAAACAAAAGCAGGAATATTTACTATTTCTTATGCGATGGGTCAGCAACGTAATGAAAATCTGAATATTAAGAATGCCAAAATCCACTTTGGATTTATAAATAGATTTTAATGGCCTATCGTTAATAAAATAAGTTAAAAATTAAATATAATTTTGTTTGATAAATTTGACTTTATTACCTTGCAGGCAATATAAAATATTATGAAATCAACGATTAAATTCTTATTCATTTTAGGGCTTACCTTATTTTTTTCCTGTAATAACAAGAATATTTCTAATCCTTCGAATACTGTTAATTCTGGTGAACTTTTAAGAGGATCTGATTCAAATCAATATACAGGTAAAATTGTTAAATATTATCTGGAAGCAGACCAGAAAAAATACGAAGAGTATTATGTAAGCGGGAGTAAGAGTGGTTCGTATTACTCTTGGTTTAAGAATGGTAATATTAAGGTATATGGTCGTTATTCAAAAAATAAAAGAGTAGGCTTGTGGAAGTGGTATAGCAAAGATGGAGAATTACAATATGCTTTTGTTTATAAATGCTAGATTTAATAACATAATAACTATATTTTTTGTCCTAAATTTATCTTCAAGACCTATATTTTTATTGGTTTTCTGAGTTTCAAATTTCATATAAAACAAAGACACATAGTTATCCTTTTCACCAATAACATTTAATTCTAAAAAATAGGAGCAACTTTTTTATATTTGAAGCGTATATTAATAACTATTAAGTATTTTCACTGATTGATTTACAGAGTGAATTAATAAATTGACTTACTATTAATAAAATAAACATATAATTATGAAAGGAATAATATTAGCAGGAGGCTCTGGAACAAGACTTTATCCAATAACTCAAGCCATATCTAAGCAGATAATCCCGATTTACGATAAACCTATGATATATTATCCATTATCGGTTTTAATGCTATCGGGAATTAGAGAGATATTAATCATATCTACACCAAAAGACATCCATTTATATAAAGATCTTTTAGGAGATGGTCAACAAATTGGGATACAATTATCTTATGTAGAACAACCTTCACCAGATGGTTTAGCCCAAGCTTTTATTTTGGGCGAAGAATTTATTGGAAACGATAGTGTTTGCTTAGTATTAGGCGATAATATTTTTTATGGACATACTTTTGGAAACTTGGTAAGAAACGCAGCAAAATTAGAAGATGGAGCTATTGTTTTTGGATATTATGTTAAAGATCCAGAAAGATATGGCGTTGCAGAATTCGATGGATCAGGAAAGGTATTAAGTCTCGAAGAAAAACCCGAACATCCTAAATCAAATTACGCTGTTACAGGTTTGTATTATTATTCGAACGATGTTGTACAAAAGGCCAAAACGCTTAAGCCTTCGGCACGTGGTGAGTACGAAATTACAGATTTGAATAAATTATATTTAGAAGAAGAACGATTAAGTGTAAAATTATTAGGACGAGGATTTGCATGGCTCGATACAGGGACACACGAAAGTTTACTAGACGCCTCTAATTATGTTGCCACTGTGGAAAAACGTCAAGGGTTAAAAGTATCTTGTATAGAAGAAATAGCTTTTAAAAGAGGATTTATTGATGCCAATCAATTAAGAACTCTTGCAGAGCCTATGAAAAAGAATCAATACGGACAGTATCTTTTGGCTTTAGCCAATGAAAAAATTATT
>JAMOQL010000073.1 GCA_027064025.1 Bacteroidales bacterium | reverse complement strand
GAACTATCAATCTCGTTAATATTTATTCCTGATACTGATGGATTTAGATAATTACTCAACAATATTCTAATCCATGTATTACCCGATTTGGGATAAGAAGCTAACCAAACAATATTTTTTGCTGTACCTCCCAATTTTTTATTCTAAAATATGGAGTGTTGAGAACTCATTAAATGACTCTAATAATTCTATTGATGTAGAGCGGGTAATATGGAAAAGTTTAGCTTGACTGGCTAACTGATTTAATATAATAAATGTTTCTTTTTCTTTGTTGGTAGCTTCTGGGAACTTTGGTCTATATAGGTTAGATTTTAATTCTTTGAATTTCTCAAATCCTCTTATTTCACCTAGTGTGAATTCCCTAGTATTTTTACTTTTTAGTATATATATAGATTCGACTTCAAGTGGTGTATTGCAGAAACTTTGAGCAAACGATTGTCTGTATTTTTCTATATTAGGTCTTACTTGCTTTTCTTTCGTCTTTGTAAGTTTGTACTTAGTCATTACATCTGACCATATTTTCGATGACGGATATGATGGGGTGAGTATTACTTTGTTATTTTTAATACTTAGAGCGCAAACATCGTCCGTTAATGCACGAAATCCCTGTTCAATAAAGTTGCGTAATAGTGTTGATTTTCCTGCACCAGAATTTCCGGAAATAATAATGCATTTTCCATCCTTTTCGAAAGAGGATCCATGAAAGGGAACAATTCCTCTTTGCATTAATATAACTGCCATTACCGAACCCATAAAGAATAATTCCACTTCTTTAATTTCAGAAGATTCAAATTTATCAATAATTACTTTTTTACCATTTTTTATCAGAAAGTTGGCTACGTTTGGGATTTTTAATACAATATTGTCGTAATCACTTTCAAAGCTTAGTCCTGATACTTTAGGTTTTTGAAGATAGGGAGGGAAATGACCTTTGGTTACAGTAATATCAAAAAATCCCTTTTCAGGGATTTCGATACCTTGAAAAGGGAATTCTGATTGAATATTTAATCCAAATGCTTTAAAAGAATAGTTCATTTATTTTACCATTTATAGGCACTCTTATTGGTTTGACCAAACATATACATAAATATTATTTCGTGAGTCCCGTTACTAACAGTTCCTAAATCGGAGAGATTATAATCAAAAGCATAACCCAGTTTTAATTTATCTTGTTGAACTCCTAGGGAAATAATTAAATCGTTGGGTGCAAATTCAAAATCTGAACGATAACCAGCTCCTAGCCAAACCATTTCTTTATATGTTGTTTTAACATATAAGTCCCATTGTCCTATATTAGACTCCACGTATTTAACCAATACTGAAGGTTCTATTTGGAAATCATCTGATACTTGGAATCTGTATCCTCCATTCAAGAAATAATGTCTATTTTGATTGAAATTCATTTTTTCGTTCATAAAATCAACTCTTCTACCAAATAATTGGAAAGAGGATAAACCGATATAATAATTCTCAGCATAAAAATAAATACCAAAGTTTGCATCAGGTACAATTAATTTTTCTGAACCATTCATAATTAGTTCGTCATTCGAGTCTTCTAATTTTAGATCTGAACGATTTAAATTCATTTGGTATAATGAACCTGATAAACCAAAGGATAATTTCATATCATCATTAAGGTTTAAATGATAAGCGTATGATAAGTTTAAACCTGCTTTACTTATTGGTCCTGTAGAATAATTAAAAATTTTAGCACCAACCCCACCTAAATTATTATTCAATTTCATATTAAAAGTGAGCATTTGAGTAGAAGGCGCATCGTCAATTCCTGTCCACAATCTTTTGTATCCTAAAAATACTGGCATTGCATCGCTAGAACCTGCTACTGCAGGATTAATAAGGTATTGATTTTCCATTGTCTGAGAAAAGGAACCCATTTGTTGAGCCTTAGCTGACCAAGCAAAACTGAATACTAATATTATTATTATTAACTTTTTCATTTTAATTTTTTTATAGTTAGCTAATGTTATCTAATTACGGTTACAGAACCAGACTGAGGATCACTACCATCTTTCAAGTCAATGATGTAATAATATACAGCAGAAGATAATTCTTTTCCATTATTTGTACCGTCCCAAGCTTCGTCATAACCTGTAGATTCGAAAATTAGATTTCCCCATTGATTAAATATTTTGATACTACTATCTGGGAATTTGTCAATATTTTTAATCATCCAAGTTTCATTAACTCCGTCTCCATTTGGCGTAAATGCATCAACTGGCTCAATTGTTTCGACTTTTGTTTTAACTTCGAAAGAATTATTGCTCGAACATTTATTGTAATCTGATACATAAACGATGTAGGTGCCAGCAGGAATATTTACTAAATCCTGAACTGTTTCGCCATTATTCCAATTGTAAGAATAAGGTGTCGTTCCTCCAGAAACAGATAGGATTATTGATCCGTCTGATAGACTAGAAACGCTTTCATCAGAAATTATTCCTGAAACGATGATAGAATCAGGATTGACTAAAGTAACACTATCAGTATATGTTATACACTGGTCGGTAACACTAAATTTGTATGTCTTAGCAAATAATGAATCCTGAATTAGAGATTCTCCAGTAAAGTCATTCCACGAAATAAGATAAGGTTGAATACCTTGAGTAATATTTAAAGTGATTATTCCATTACTATCATTGTAACATAGAGGATTTTCAGACTGAATATTTACAAGCATTCCTGGTAAATAGCTTACGAAAATAGAATCTTTAATTGTATCGTTACACATATCCGAAATAGTTACGTATTGCATTCCGGTAGTTAAGTTAGTTGCATTTTCTGTTGTTTCTCCACTACTCCATATGTATGAGTATGGCATAATTCCATTATGAATCGTTAACTCAGCTCTACCGTTATTACTAGATTCACATAAAACATTATAAGAATCATCGATAATATTTGCATTTAGTGGTGTCGACGATAGAATTATTGTAGAGTCTACTTGAGGTTGATTACAAGCATCTGTAATAGTTACGTAATGCACTCCTGACCATAAAGAGTCAATGTAGTTGCTGTTTAAATTAGAAGATGTGCCCCAATTATAATTAAAAGGTGTAATTCCATTAGTCACATTTGCGGTAATGTTTCCTAAACTATCATTAGGACATTGCAGACCTGAAGGTGTTAATGTAAAGCTCATTGTTGGTAAATTGTTTATTTGAACAGAGTCAATAGTATTACCACAATAGTCAGAAACAGTTATGTATTGAATTCCAACAGGTAAATCAGATACTATGTTAGAATTATTAGTGCTATTAGACCATGTATAAGTATAAGGTTGCACACCTCCAGTTGCAATAACTGAGGCTTTCCCATCATTTGTATTAGAACAATTGGCATCTGAAATTTTTTCAGCAAAAGCAACAAGTTTTGGAGCAAATCCAACTTTGAAAGAGTCAACAAGTGAAGTACCACAAGCATCGGTAACTGTTACATATTGGAAATCGAGACTTGCTCTCAATGTGTCATTAGTATTATCTCCAAATATTCCAGAAGCCCATTCGTAAGTATATGGTAAAACGCCATTTGAAGCATTTGCTGTTATAGATCCATTAGAGCTTGTATCGCAGAACAATGTTATAGAATATGAGCTTAATGTTAATTGTAAGCTTGGATTATTTGTTAAGTCTATAGAGTCTATTTTTGATCCACAAGCATCTGTTACAGTCACATAATATCGTTGTGCAGGTAAATTACTTACAGTATCATTATTACTGATAGGACCAGAGCTAGGTATGGTGTCCCAAGAATATGAATAATTTCCAGAACCATTATTTGCCACAACAATAACTTCCCCGTTACTATTAGAACATGTTTCATGATTAGCAGAAAGTTGTATTGTCATTGAAGGTGTAAGACCAATTTCTACTGAATCGATAATAAATCCACAAGCGTCAGAAACTGTTAAATATGCCATTCCTTCTGCTAAAGAGTGAGCTATGTTTGTGTCAATTTCTCCTGAAGACCAATTAAAATTATATGGTTGAACGCCACCAACAACAAAAGCTGTTGCAGTTCCGTCTGTATTTCCTAAACAAGTAACGTCTGTTGAGGTTGAAATATTGGCATTCATAGCTGGTAAATTCACTACATTTACCGAATCTTCAATACTTATACAACCATCGGTTATCGTTACATGGTGCAAACCAATTGCTAAATCTGAGGCTATATAGCTTGTACTTGCAGAATTTTCCCAAGAATAAGTGTATGGTGCTACCCCGTTATTTGTATTCATCCAAGCCTCTCCATCATTTCCGTTTGCACAAGCAATAATTGTATTGTGTGTGCTAATAGTTGTTGTTAGAGTTGGGATGTTGCCTATTTTTATGGTATCGATAACGCTCGTTCCACAAGCATCGGATACAGTTACAATATGAATACCTACTGGAGCATTTGTTATTACAGAATCTGAACCATAAGTGCTTGACCATGTGTAAGTGTATGGTCTTTGACCAAGACTAGCAAAAACGGTATCGGTTGGGTATGTATCGTAAAAACAATTTAATGTTACTGTATCTGTAAGTTGAGTTTGTAAAATCGGTTCAGAAATTAATTGAATAGTGTCGTAATAATAACAACCTTTTTCAGATAATACTTGTAAATTATATTCTCCAACGCTAAGATCTATTATTGAGTCTATAGTTGAACCTGTTGACCATAAATATTCAAAGTTGTATTTTACGGTATCTGCTGTGGAAGATGTATCAGTTAAAACAATAGCTTTAAGTTTTCCATCTGAAGAAAGGGGACATGATGTTTTTGTATCAATTATTCTTAAATCGAAATTGCTACAAAGATTAAATTTAGATACAAATCCATCGTAGAAACCTGCTGTTGATGTGTTAAGTGTCGCGTCATGTCCATAATCAGAGTCAAAAGAAATAGGAGATGATTTGTAAGACCCTGATAAATATAAATTACCAGTATTATCGATATATGCAGTTACACCTCTGTCGCTTCCTGTACCACTAGTTTGATCAGCATATATAGGACTTATGTCGTTGTGTGTTATCAACCAAAAAACATCTGTAGTTGAAGAATTTGTTGAATTTAAGGTGTCGGCATCTATTATTAATTCATCGGAAAACTCTCCTGCGAAAACAATAGAATTTTGTGCAGAAGTAGTTGAAAAAATTTTGTTATCTCCAGCGCCTACATAAACGTAATTATTAAGGTAGTTTCCGTTATGGTCATATTTAGTAGTGATTAAATCATAGGTTGTTCCAGAAAGATTCTCTGTAACAGAACTTCCGCTTGCTGTTTCAAAAGTAATTGTTGAACTCAAAGAATAACCTCCCATATAAATACCATTTGTATTTACAACAAAGCTAGATATGTAGTCAAGGGCTGTCCCATGAATTTGTTCAACCCAAAGTTCATTAAAATTTAAATCTGTTTTGAGAACAAATGCATCTTGGTCGGTTCCACTTGTTGTAGAAAGAAGTGTAGAACCAAAATTAACTTGTTCCTTCATTTTTCCAACAAAATAGTAAGCGTTATTATATTCTGAAATTTTAACAATATTACCATAGCCACTTGTTGTAGGTATGTCAAAGTTGTAATTAGTTATGTAATTACCGTCAAGGTCAAGATTTGCTACAAACATCCCATTTTTGGCAGAAACATTAATTGTAGCTGTAGGATTTGCAAAATCATCTCCAAAATTAGTATCAACTCTATACCAGCCTGAAAAAATAACTCTATTTAATGTATTATCAATATGAAGACCACCAGCAAAATTAATATTGGATCCCCATGCTGCATTCTTTGCCCAGACTAAGTCTCCATCAGGATTGTATTTTGCGATAAAAATATCATAACTGCCTTGATTGACTAATGTAACTGTATTTGAGGGGGAGGGGAAGGTGCAGTCGTCATTCTTGAAAGTTCCAAGAAGATATATATTATTATTATTATCTATAGAAATTCCACTCTCTGAGTCTTTGTCTGCACTTTGCATAAATCTCATCCAGATTGGATTTCCTAAAGTATCATATTTTGCTAAGAATAAATCATTATTACCAGCAGATGTGATAATATTTGAGGCATCCATAATATCTGTTACTTCTGAAGTGAAGTGTCCAAATGTATAAATGTTTCCTTCAGAATCAGTAATTGATTTAAAAATTTCAACATCACTATTTGATCCTTTAATACCTTGAACCCAATCCCACTCTTGAGCATATGAGCTAAAGAAATAAAAGATAGAGATAAGAAAAATAATATGTTTTTTCATAAGTTAAAATAATTAATGTTTGTAAATATTATTTATCGTATTAGATTTATTTAGGAAGCGTCTCCACTTAAATCTTCTGTTTCAACATGGGTCAATCCTCCTAAAGTGTTTCTAATACTTAAGTCAGAAAGATAAGGCTTTTGCCAATCTTTTTTAAGGAGCTTGTTGTTAATTTGAATATTATCCTTATTTATGTGTATTTTTTGATAATCTCTTTTTTTCATTGGTTATATGTGTGATATAGGTTCAAAAAGTCAAAATTAATACAAATTTGCTTAAGTTTGTGTACTAAACGTTAAAAACTTATTTATGGTTGCTTTAGTTATACAAAAACATTCTCTTTTTTCTTCTAATATACCTTTGGACTTAAAGAGGACAAGGCTGGAAAATGTATTATTAAAGTATAAAAATGAGACTAAGCATGAGGAATTACGAGAGCTAGAAAGTGAGATTATTATAGGTAATTTTAACATATTCAATGTTAAATCTTTTAATAATCCAGAAAAACTGAAGGGCGAATTTTCTTTTGGAAGATATATATACGCAACTAAGGAGTTTGTCGGTGTCAGAGATAGAATTGGTATAAAAACTTTTTTTTATTCAAACACAAAAGATTTATTTGTGTATTCAACTTCTTTAAAAGTAATTAAAGAAATTATTAAGGATGTTTCTGTCAATCAAGAATATTTAGAACATGTATTAACTGGAACGGCTCCTTTACCTAACGAAACTTTTTATAATGAAATTGAACGCTTGCCTCCTGCTCATATTCTAAAGTACGATAAGGGAGAATTGACAATTCGTAAATATTGGGAGCCCACACCAAAAAAAACTACGAGTCAAGAAGCGTTTAATGAGTTATTAGTTTCGGCAATAAATAATCGTGACACAGAAATATCAGGCTCGGAGTTGAGCGGAGGGATAGATTCTTCAGGAATTTCTGGTGTTTTGGCAAGGAAGAATAAACAATTATTTTCTTTTAGGCATGTAATGAGTGATTTATGGATAGATAATTATTATCCGTTTCTTGATGAACGAAAATATTCTAATTCTCAAATTGCGTTTTCGAAGAATATTAATATTGTAAATGTGGACTCTACAGATAAAGGCATTGTTGCTGAATTAATTCAACAGATGAGTATAATGGGTTCTCCTTTTTATTCAACCATGAGTTTATTTTCTGGAGGGTTATATGATGCTGCAAAAGATAAAGGTGTAGAAACATTATTTTCGGGTTTTGGCGGCGATGAATTAGTGAGTTCTACAAGTTTTTATTACATCCAAGAATTAATAAACCAGAAGAATTGGAAAGAGTTGAGACGTATTACGGAAGTTGATTTTTTCTCAATTCAAAATATCAAATATTATGTTCGGGCATTTTTCCCGAAACTTCGAATTAAGAAACATTGGAGGGCGGAGCAGTTACAAAACCATCTTTTAAATAAGGAAATTAATATTAATAAAATATTGAAGAGTGATGCTGCAACGAAAAAATTTGACACGTTGAATGATTATCTTATTTCTAAAATTAAAGGTAATACCTTGCTCACTAGAATCGAAGAAAATGGTCTAGCCTTGCATGCAATGGGGATAGAGTATACTTATCCTTTGTTTGATACTGATTTGATTGAATGTTTTTTAGGTTTACCTTCGGATGTGAAATATAATAATAAGCTACCTCGTTCTGTATATCGAAATGCAATTAAATCCTATGTTCCTGAAGAAATTTATAATAGAGAAGATAAAACAGGTGCTACTGTGCCTACAGTTTTTTATCGCTTTATGAATGATTATGATAATATTAAAGAGATACTCATAAAATATAAAAATGGAAAGGCGTCGGAATTTCTGAATTTTAAGAAAATGTTTAGTATTCTTGAGTTGATTAAAAAGAAGGCTATAGGACAACCTGTTGCTCAAAGGATTGATATAAGGATTTTTTTAATGGGATTGCAGATGATTTTATATTTTGATATGGATGTTTTGGAGGACCAATAATAAAGCCACCTCATTTCTGAGGCGGCTGAAAAAATACATAATCAAGTTTAAACAAATTCTTAATATCGATTTCTCTTTGTATACTTTGTATGTAATAGATGATGAGAGGTTTCTCCGAGTGGTTCTTTGAGGTATTCTGAGTAAATTAATTTAATTTCAGGATTCTCGTGAGACATACGGATCGGTTTGCTCATATCTTCTTCGTATATGGCTTTAGTTCGCTTAGCTCGAATTTCTGCATTCGTTGGAATTGGCTGTCCGCCACCACCAATACAACCACCAGGGCAACCCATTACTTCGATAAAGTGATATGGCGATTTCCCTGCAGCAACTTCGTCCATTATTATACGAGCGTTTTTAAGACCGTGAGCAACAGCTACATTTAAGTCGACGCCTTCTAAGAAGTTCCATTCAGGTAATGTGTTTTCGATTTTAATACTTGCTGCTCTAATACCATCCGTTCCACGAACAGCTGTAATATTAAGGTTTTCGAAAGGAACCGATCTGCCTGTTACAACTGCATAAGCTGTTCTTAGAGCTGCTTCCATAACACCTCCTGTTGCTCCGAAAATAATTCCAGCGCCAGTCGATTCTCCCATTATGCTATCAAATTCGCTGTCCTCAAGCTTGTTAAAATCTAGTCCAGCTTGTTTAATCATTAAACCAAATTCACGTGTGGTAAGACCAGCATCAATATCTCTATATCCACTATCATCCATTTCGGGACGGTTAGCTTCGTATTTTTTAGCTGCACAAGGCATAACAGCAATGCTAACAATGTCTTTAGGGTCGATACCTTTTTTCTCGGCATAGTATGTTTTGGTCATAGCACCAAACATTTGTTGAGGAGACTTGCAAGTCGATAAATGTCCTAAATGATTAGGAAACATATGTTCGATAAATTTAACCCAACCTGGTGAGCAAGAAGTTATCATTGGAAGTTTGATAGATTTATCTCCATCAACCAATGCTCCTTTAAGTCTTGTAAGCAATTCATTTCCTTCTTCGATAATAGTTAAATCGGCAGCGAAATCAGTGTCGAGAACAGAATCGGCTCCCATTTTACGCATTGCAGTAACCATTTTTCCCGTTACTCGAGTTCCCACTTTATTGTCGAACATCTCGCCTAAGGCTACTCTTACCGAAGGTGCCGTATTCATTACTACGTGTTTGTTCGGGTCTCCAATAGCATCCCATACTTCGTCGAAATATCTACGTTCTGTTAATGCTCCAGTAGGACAGCGATTTACACATTGTCCACAATTGGTACATACTACTTCGTTAAAAGGTAAGTCCATGAAAGTAGAAATTTTCATTTCGTTTCCTTTCCCTGAGCAGGTTAATGCATTAACGTGTTGTAATTCTGCACAAGTTCTGACACATCTTTGACAACGGATACATTTGCTATCATCTTTTTCGATAGACCAAGAAGATTTATCAACTTCTATTTGGGGTTTTAATACCGAAAGATATTTATCGCCATCGATATTGTATTCTGCTGATAAAGATTGTAATTCGCAGTTTGTATTTCTATAACAGGTTGTGCAAGAAGTGTTGTGCTCAGATACCAATAAAGCAATAACGTCTTTTCGAGCGCTTCTTACTTTAGGGGTATTGGTTAATATATCCATACCTTCTTCGGCTGGAGTTGCGCAAGATGCTTCTAGCTTATCTCTACCTTTTAATTCGACAACGCAAGCTCTACAGTTTCCTGCAACGCATAAGTCCTCGTGGTGACATAAAGTTGGAATATTAACGCCTATTTCTTTAGCGGCTTCTAGAATCGTTATTCCTTTCTCTATAGTTAAGTCTTGCCCGTCTATTTTTATATTTATTTTTGACATCGTTTTTTCTTTTTAATTGTAGTAAACTAATCTTTTAGTAAATCATTTCTTCTCTATAGTTATTAATAATAGACGAGAAGGAATTGGTAACAGATTGACCTAATCCACATTTAGAAGTGATTTTCATATTTTTACTTAGTTTAATTAAATCGTCTAAATAAGCCTCTGGTTTCTCTCCCGATTTTACAGCTTCAATACCTTTAAGTAGTTGTTGTGTTCCAACTCTACAAGGTGTACATTGTCCGCAAGACTCTTCGGCAAAAAAATCTAAATAGTTATGCAATACATTATACATGGAACGTGTACTATTGAAAATCATAGTTGCACCACCAGTAGTATTACCTTCTCCAATTATAGTTGTATCAAATTCTTTTCTAGGGATACAAAATCCAGCAACACCACCAATCTGAACAGCTTTAGTATCTCCATCGCCATATTCTTCAACAAAATCGGAAATTTTCATACCTAATTCTAACTCGTGAACACCTTCCTTTGGAGAGTCTCCAGAAATAGAGAATAATTTTGATCCGCGTTGGTCATCTGTTCCGTAGCTTTTATATTTCTCGGCTCCATATCGACAAACCATAGAACAGGCTGCAAAGGTTTCCACATTATTTACTAAAGTCGGTTTTCCTAAATATCCATCTTGAATTGGGAATGGTGGTTTATTTCTTGGCTCACCACGTTTTCCTTCCATGGACTCTATTAGTGCCGTTTCTTCTCCACATACGTAAGCGCCTGCTCCACTAAATATTGTAATATTAAAGTCTAAACCAAATTTCTTCGAATACTCATTAAAGACTGTAATTTCTTTATTTAGTTCAGGAATCAAGTTGTTGTATTCTGCTCTAAGATATAAAATACCATTCTTAGCATTGCAGGCCCAACCAGCGATTGCCATACCCGAGAAAACTTTTCTAGGGACTTCAACTAATAATTTTCTGTCTTTAAATGTACCTGGTTCTCCCTCGTCAGCATTACAAATAACATATTTGTCTTCGTTATTTTCTTGTGCGAAGAAATTCCATTTTAACCCTGTAGGGAAACCTGCTCCACCACGACCACGAAGTCCAGATTCTGTTAATTCGTTTATAACTTCGCTTTTATCTTTTTGCATAGTATTCTTTAATATCTCGTAAGGCGCTACAGAATATGGACTAAAGATAATGTCTACTTTTTTTAATTCTTTGTTAGTCATAATGATTATTTTACAGAGTGACGGTATTTGTGAATGATATCAGAAATTTCTTCTGCTTTGAGATGGGTGTATGGATTCTCGTTGATGAGCATTGCAGGGCCAACATCACAAAGTCCAAGACAATTAGTTTCGAGTAAACTAAACTTTTTGTCGTGGGTAGTTTCTCCTAATTTAATATGAAGTAAATCTTCTAATTCTTTAAGTATTTTGTGTTTCCCTTTCATTTCGCAGGTGATAGATTTGCAAACACGAATTACGTTTTCGCCTTTCTCTTTTTCTTCGATAAAAGAATAAAAAGAAGCTACGCCGTAAACATCGGCAGCTGAGATATCTAAAGCCTTAGCTATACTGACCATGTCGCATCTATCGACATATTTTTTTTCCTTTACAATACTTTGTAATATAGGAATAAGAGCTTTGCGATCATTTCCGTGTCGCGTTGCATTTTCTTGAATTATAGTTGTAATGTTAGTCATACTTTATTTGACTTAAATTGATTAATAAATAGTAATACGAAGTTACGCTTAAGAGGTTCTTAGCTTTATGACAAATGTTACTTGTAAATATGATTTTGGTTTGTTCTAAACCTGATAATTATCATCTTAATATCTATAGCTTCAAAATGGAAAATTTCTAAATAATAATAAAGATTGTGTATGAGTTTGTTCTTTGAAAGTGTAAAATATTATTTTTTATATTAAAATAATAGGGGTGTGATAACAAAAAAAGTATATTTTTGCAACCGAACATTGAAAATAACAGGGGTAACCTTAAAAAATATTATTATGGCAACTTTAAGATTCAAAGCTTTAGAAACGGTTCTGGCAAGAGAACAGCAGGAAGTAATTTTCCCAAAAGAAAAACCTTCAAAATATTTTGCTGAAAATGTGTTTAATAAATTAAAAATGCAAGAGTATTTGTCTAAAGAAGCATTCGAAAATGTAATGGAGGCTAATGATAAAGGGACTAATATAGATAGAAAAGTAGCGAATCAGATTGCTTCAGGTATGAAATCTTGGGCTATTGATAGAGGAGCAACGCATTATACGCATTGGTTTCATCCATTGAATGGTGCAACAGCAGAAAAGCACGATGCTTTTTTTGAGCCTACTGATGACGGAGGTGCTATTGAAAATTTCTCGGGTACGCTATTAGTTCAGCAGGAGCCTGATGCATCTAGTTTTCCAAATGGAGGGATTAGAAATACATTCGAAGCTCGTGGATATTCAGCTTGGGATCCAACATCTCCAGCTTTTGTAGTTGGTAAAACTTTATGTATTCCAACTATCTTTATTTCCTATACAGGAGAGGCTTTGGATTATAAAACACCATTGTTAAAATCTTTAGATCAATTAAATACGCATGCTACAGCAGTTGCACAATATTTTGATAAGAATGTTACCAAGACCATTGCTAATTTAGGTTGGGAACAAGAGTATTTCTTAATTGATGAAGCATTATATCATGCGCGACCAGATTTAGCTTTAACAGGTAGAACTTTAATGGGACACGCTTCGGCAAAAGATCAGCAGCTAGATGATCATTATTTTGGTGCAATTCCAGAGCGAGTTGCAGCTTATATGAAAGATTTTGAAATAGAATCTTTAAAACTAGGAATACCTGTTAAGACTCGTCATAATGAGGTTGCTCCAAATCAGTTTGAATGTGCACCTGTATATGAGGAAGCAAATCTGGCTGTAGACCATAATCAATTGCTTTCGGAGGTAATGAATAAAGTGGCTATTCGACATCATTTTAAAGTTTTGATGCACGAGAAACCATATAAAGGAATCAATGGTTCTGGTAAACATAATAATTGGTCGATCACTACTAATACAGGTGTTAATCTTTTTTCTCCAGGGAAAAATCCAAAATCTAATTTGCAATTTTTAACATTTGTAGTTAATACAGTAAAGGCTGTTTATAAGAATGCAGATTTATTAAGAGCAAGTATTGTTTCTCCAGGTAATGAGCATCGCTTAGGAGCTAGTGAGGCTCCACCAGCAATAATGTCAATATTTCTTGGAAAACAATTATCTAAATTTTTGGATGAAATTGAAAATAGAGTTTCTCGTTCCACTAAAATGACTCCAGATGAGAAAACTGAATTAAAATTAAACATAGGTAAGATTCCAGAAATATTATTAGATAATACTGATAGAAATAGAACATCTCCTTTTGCGTTTACAGGTAATCGATTTGAATTTAGAGCTGTTGGTTCTACTGCAAATTGTGCCTCTCCAATGATAATATTAAATTCGATTGTTGCAAAGCAATTAAAAGATTTTAAGATTGATGTAGATAAGATTATTGAAACAGGAGTTAAGAAAGACGAAGCCATTTTTAGAGTATTAAAGACTTATATTGTTGAGTCGAAAGCTATTCGTTTCGAGGGAAATGGATACGGAGATGATTGGCTTGTAGAAGCTGAAGCTCGGGGATTGACCAATATTAAAGATATGGTTGAGGCGATTAAGCACTTTGTAACTCCAGAGTCTGTTTCTTTATTCGAGGAGATGAAAATCCTAACTAAGAGAGAATTAGAAGCTCGTTTAGATATTCGTCAAGAAATATTTATTAAAAAAATACAAATCGAATCTAGGGTCTTAGGAGACTTAACTCTAAATCATATTATTCCTACAGCTATTAAATACCAGAATGTATTGATAGAAAATGTTAAGGGGTTAAGGGAGGTGCTCCCTGATATTAAAAACGATTCGCAATTAAAAGTTTTAGAGAAAATATCAAATCATATTTCGGCTATAGAGAATAAAGTTGCTGAAATGACTTTGGCAAGAAAAGATGCAAATAATTTGACTGATATGACAATAAAGTCGGAGGCTTACAATAAGAATGTAAAGCCTTTCTTAGACGAAATTCGTTATCATATAGATAAGTTAGAATTGATTGTGGATGATGAGATATGGCCTTTACCAAAATATCGTGAATTACTTTTTACAAGGTAAAAATTAATTATTGATAAAATGTTTAAAATTAAAAATTAAGAGTTCTTTGTTTTTTGAAAAATAGTTTTAGTTTTAACTTTTTAAATAAATATTGAGAAATAAAATAAAAAGAATTATGGCAATACATGTATCAGATGCAGATTTTCAGGACGTAGTATTAAACTCAGACGTTCCTGTTGTTTTAGATTTATGGGCAGAATGGTGTGGCCCTTGTAGAATGATTGGACCGATTATCGAAGAAATGTCGGGAGAATACGAAGGAAAAGCAAAAATGGTTAAGATGGATATAGATGCTAATCCACAAACACCTGTTAAATTTGGAGTTAGAAATATTCCAACAGTTCTTTTTTTCAAAGGAGGAGAAGTTGTTGATAAGCAAGTTGGAGCTGTTCCAAAATCTGTTTTTGTAGAAAAATTAGAAAAGTTATTTTAATCTCATTTAGGATACAGATTATTTAGGACTTTTGCCTAAATATGTTAAGTGATTTTTAGAAATATTAGAAGAGTTTGTTGATACTGTCAGCAAACTCTTTTTTATGGAATATGGCATAATTATACCTTTTGCAGAGAAATGTGTTCTTTGGATATTGAATTAGAAATATCTCTTTGTCGATTTGATAGCTTGAAATTCTTTCAAGTAAAAAGGCTCAAAGTAAGCAACATTTTCAAACTCTTTATTTTTGAATTTTTCGAAGCCAAGGCTAGACATATTCGAGGCTGAAATATATGTTTTATCAATAAATTGGGCATTTGGATTTAGAATTGTAGATTTACATTTCTCCGAACCTGTGCCAAAAAATATTAATGCTTGGTTTTCTAAAATCTCTTTAAAAGAATTATCGTCAATAATTTTCGCATGTGTATCCTCTATTATCTCTAAATCTGAAGAGTATAGGGCAGTGTACACTTCCATCCTTCGGGCATCAATCATTGGGCAGAGTATTTGGTGTTTAGAGACCTTGTTTTTTGCACCAAAAGCCATAGCTTCTAGGGTCGGGATAGATATTAAAGGAATCTTTAAACCGTAACAGATTCCTTTAGCAACAGAAATTCCAATTCTAAGTCCTGTGTACGACCCAGGACCTTCACTCACGCAAACTGCATCTAAATTTTTAGAATCGATATGGTTGCGTTCTAAAATTTGCTCAATAAACACGGTTAATAATTCTGCATGAGTTTTATCTTCATAACTTTCGATTAAATCGATAGTCTTTCCATTATTTGAGAGGGCGACAGAACAGATATGTGTAGCTGTTTCTATATTTAATAAATACGACATTTCTTTTTTTTAATTTTGCAAATGTAATGAATGCTAAAAGAAAATTGGAGAAAACTTATTAATATGTTTGGCGTTAAGCTATTAAATGAATAATTTTGAGTTGTAAACAAAAGAAAATACAAATGAAAAAAAATCGTATCATATACTTTCTAAGTATAATATTATTGTCTGGTTTTTGGGCATGTAGTGGTTCTCAAGACGAGAATCAATTAATCGAAGATGATGCAGTTACAGAAGACGTTGTTGATCAGAATTCAATACAACAACAATTTTTTCAACTGCCATCTCCCGTTGAATTGTTTATGTTTATGTGGGAGGATGGAGCACCTTTCAATGCTTCGAATCTAAACTCAATCGAAAATGTGCAAAAGTATGTTGACTCTAAAAAGAAAGCAACAAACCTTGGAGTGTATTCTGCCGATTTAGCATATTGTACGATCTACGATAAAAATCAGGAAACAATGAACTTGTTTTCAGCAACCAAAAACTTAGCTGAAGATTTGGGATTAACAGAAGGTTTCGATCAGTCGATTTTAGATAGAATAGATAAAAATATTGAGAATAGCGATTCCCTATACCAAATTACGAGTGACTCGTATTCGAAAAGTATTACGTTTTTACAATCACAAGGTCAAACTCAGATTTTGCCCTATATTATTTATGGAGGTTGGTTAGAAAGTGTATATATTGTAACTCAAACAGTAAAAAAATACACCCCAGAAAGTGAAATAGCAATGCGAATTTCGGACCAAGGTTTATTATTAGATAATTTAATAGAGTTTTTTCAATCTGTAGAAGCGTCGGATCCAAAAGCAACCGCTGTAATAAAAAATCTAACAGCTTTAAAATCAATCTTTGATTTATCATTAGATACTGAAGATGGACTAATGTCTAAAGAGATTTATACTCAGGTTAAGAACAAAGTAAAAGAACTAAGAACAGCTGTTGTTAAATAAAACTAATTTGAAAATGAATTATTAGTAATGGTTTTGTAAAGAGCCTTAATTAATAATAAAAAAATAAAAAAATGAAGAATTTATTTATATTAAGTATTTTATCTCTATTTTTTGTAACAGCAGCTCAAGCTCAACGTTGCGATAAATACAATAGATATTGTGATGCAGATTTGTATGATTACGATTATAGCGCACAGTCTGTTT
>JAMOQL010000072.1 GCA_027064025.1 Bacteroidales bacterium | reverse complement strand
AGAAGCCATAACAACAAATATTTTTGGCACACAAAATTTATCTGACTTATCCAATAAATATAAAGTTAAGAAATTTGTTTTTGTTTCAACCGACAAAGCCGTCAATCCGACAAATGTTATGGGAGCATCGAAAAGAGTAGCAGAAATATACATTCAATCACTAAATCAAAAGAGTGACACACAATACATTACAACACGTTTCGGGAATGTACTAGGATCTAACGGCTCGGTTATCCCTCGTTTTAGAAAACAAATAGAAACGGGTGGACCTGTTACCATTACTCATCCAGAAATCACTCGTTTTTTTATGACCATTCCAGAAGCTTGTCAACTCGTTTTAGAAGCAGGTTCTTCGGGTAATGGAGGTGAAATTTTTGTTTTTGACATGGGGAAATCTGTTAAAATTGTTGACCTTGCAAAGAAAATGATAAAACTTTATGGGTATAAATTAGGAGTAGATATTCAGATTCAATATACAGGGTTAAGACCAGGAGAAAAACTTTACGAAGAATTACTTAATGTTGCAGAAAACACAATTACAACAAACCATAATAAAATTCTTAAAGCTAAAGTCCGAACTTACAAATTCGAAACCATTGAAAAAGAATTAAAAGAGCTATTATTATTAACTTCCGATTTTGATAATTACAAATTGGTTTCTAAAATGAAAGAAATTGTTCCCGAATTTATCAGCCAAAACTCAACATACGAAAAACTAGATAATGATAAACATTCCTAATATAGATAAGTCACACATTACTCCTATTCAAATTAGATTTAACGATATTGATATTGCGGCACACGTTAACAATGCTGTATATCAAAGTTACTTTGACCTTGCTAAAACGCACTACTTTAATCAACTATTCCAAGAAATAATTGATTGGAAAATTAAAGGTTTAGTTTTAGCTCATATCGAAATTGATTATTACCAACCTACCTACCTAGACGAAAACATTATTATTGAATCTAAAATTACAAAAATCGGAACTAAAAGTTTTAATTTAATTCAGATTGTTAGAGAGAATGGAACAAGTGGTGAAAATGGAATTAAATGTATAGGCAAATCGATAATGGTAGCTTATCACTATCAAAATGCTCATTCTTTCGATATTCCAGAAAAATGGATGCAGAAAATACAAGAAGAATTAAGATAAATAGAGCTTAACTATCATATTCTAATTTATATTTAATATTTTTACTACTACTTTAATAAAAATTGGAATTATGAAAAAAATCACTTTTCTTCTCATCGTATTTTTTCTATTAAATATAAATATCAAAGCACAAGTTAATACTGAATTTAAATCAAAAAACTTTGACGATAAGCAAGCCTTTGAAAATGCCCAACAAAATCTTTTAGATGGTGAAGATTATTTTGATGACAAAAGTTATTACGCAGCAATTCCTTTTTTATTAAAAGCCAACGATTTCAATCCTAACTCAGCGAGTTTGAATCTAAAATTAGGAATTTCATACTTACATACCAACGAAAAGCAAAAAGCTTTTCAACATATAGAAAAAGCTAAAAAATTAGTCCCCAACATTTCTGAAAAAATTGATTATTATATAGCTAGAGCCTATCATTATATACTAGAATTTGAAAATGCTATCGAATTTTACAATAAATATCTTACGCAAATTTCTGATGAAAATGAAAAAACAAAAATTCTAAAAAGAATCGAAGAATGTAACAATGGGATTAACCTTAGAGACCATCGTTCGGCAGGTTTAATTGTTAATATTAAAGAAGTTAACTCTATTTATGCAGACTACAGTCCTATGCTTACCGCCGACGAATCAACTATGATTTTTACCTCTAGAAGGAAAAATGGGAGCGATTTAGTCGACCCCTATGATATGCAATATTACGAAAATATATTCATCAGTCATTATAAAGATAAAAAATGGTCAACCCCTCAACCCATATCAGAAGTTCTCAATTCTAAAAATCACGATGCTAACGTTGGTTTGAGCAACGATGGACAAAGTATTTTTGTATACAATAGTAATCATGGAAATGGAGAACTCTACAAAACCAGTTTAAACGGAACAACTTGGTCAGCTCCAATTGTTGTACCCGAACCTATTAATTCTGCGTACAACGAAAAATGCATTAGCATTTCTCCAGATAAGAAAACAATCTATTTTGTTAGCGATAGACCTGGAGGAAAAGGAGGTTTAGATATTTATTATGTAGAAAAAGATTCCGAAGGAAATTTAAGCGATATTCATAATATTGGAGAAGCAATAAACACCCCTTACGACGAAGATGGCATATTTATTCACCCGGATGGCAAAGCCTTATATTTTAGTTCCAAAGGTCATAACACCATGGGTGGCTATGATATTTTTAAATCTATAAAGGATACTAATGGCGTATGGTCCAAGCCTGTTAACTTAGGACAACCTATAAACTCGGCAGACGATGATATTTTTCTTTTTGTATCGGCTAATGGTAAAACGGGTTACTTCTCATCTTTAAAAGAAGGAGGCGTTGGCGAGAAAGATATCTATAAAATTAATTTCTCGGAAGAAGACCCTGGGCTTAACGAAAGTAAATTATTGTTAGTAAAAGGTAAAGTTATCGATGCGATTACACAAAAACCTATTGAAGCTGACATCGTTATTATGGACAATACCAAACAGGAGGAAATTGCTAAATTCAAATCAAATAAAGAAACAGGTGACTTTTTAGTTTCTCTACCTGCGGGGAAAAATTATGCTCTTACTGCACTTAACCCAAACTACTTATTTTATTCAGAAAATTTCAATCTAATCGATTCCACCAGCTACCTTGAAATTGCCCTTAATATGGAGATGAGTAAATTGCAAGCCAATGCAACTTCTGTACTTCGAAATATTTTCTTCGATTACGGAAAATCGATACTTAAACCCGCATCAACAACAGAAATTGAAAGGCTCTTAACATTGCTTAAAGCTCATCCTAAAATGACCTTAGAAATATCTGGACACACCGACAATATTAGTTCTAAAAAATTCAATCAAGAACTATCAAAAAAGCGAGCCAACTCCGTAGCTAATTACCTCATAAAGAAAGGCATAGACGGAAATCGTTTTAAAACCAAAGGCTATGCATTTTCAAAACCCATAGCAAGTAATAAAACTAAAGAAGGGCGAAAGAGAAACCGACGGGTTGAATTTAAAATTCTTACATATTAGTAATCCTTAACAAAATATTAATGGAAATCATTTTTTTAATTCTTGGAATAATAATTGGAGCTATTTCAATATATTTTATCCTCAATAGCAAAATAAAATCACTTGAACTAAATAGTCTAGAATTTGAAAAAATTCAAAAAGAGCTTAGCGAAACTTCTAAATTAAAAATTGAAGCTGAACAAAAGACCAAGATTTTCGAAAGTCAAATTATTACATATAAAAATGAAATTTCTAAAATTCAAGAAAAAAATAATAGCTTAAATACAGACATTATTGAGCTAAACAAAAGTAATTCAATACTTACTACTGAACATAAGAATTTAGAAGAAAAGTTAATTTATCAGAAAGAAGAACTTAAACAATTAAATAAAAAATTCACTACAGAATTCGAAAATATTGCTAATAGACTTTTCGAAAAAAGCAGCGAAAAGATTAACAAGCAAGGCTCTGAACAACTCGACACCATTTT
Source organism: Bacteroidales bacterium (assembly GCA_027064025.1). Lineage (GTDB taxonomy): Bacteria > Bacteroidota > Bacteroidia > Bacteroidales > JAFGXI01 > JAFGXI01. The sequence continues at coordinate 13,137 of JAMOQL010000072.1, read as the reverse complement.
AAAACCCTTTAAAGATAGGCTTACAGAACTAAAAACTCAGATTTCTAACACCTACGACAAAGACACACAGCAAAGGATTCGCTTACACGAGCAAGTTAAACAGCTGTTCGATCTCAATCAACAAATTAGTACCGATGCAAAAAATCTGACCAATGCATTAAAATCTAATTCTAAAGTTCAAGGTGATTGGGGCGAGGAAATCCTTGAAAATGTTTTACAACAATCAGGTCTCCGAAAAGGATACGAATACGATGTTCAAAGTTCGTTTACCGATAAAGAAGGAAAAATTCTTCGACCCGATATGATTGTTCACTATCCAGATAATCGAGATATTGTGATTGATGCAAAGGTTTCGTTAACTGATTATGAGAGGTACATTTCAGCCGAAAATAAAATTGAAAAAGAAGCTGCTCTTAAAGGGCATCTACAATCGATTAAACAACACATAAAAGAGCTTGGCGAAAAAAATTATCAAGACTTATACCAGATAGAAACACTTGATTTTGTTATGATGTTTGTACCCATTGAGGGAGCTTACTATATTGCCATTGAAAACGATAGAACTCTTTGGCAGTATGCCTACGAAAAGAAAATTGTTCTCATCAATCCAACCAACTTAATTACTGCTCTTAAAATGATTTCTAATATTTGGCAGCAAGATTATCAGAACAAAAATGTAATGGAGATTGCTCGTCAATCGGGAGGGCTGTACGATAGTTTTGTTTTGTTACTCGACGATTTCTCTAAAATGGAGAAAAAAATGGGAGAAACACAAGAATTATTTTCCAATGTACAAAAACGTATTTCGACAGGTAAAGGAAATTTAATTGGGCGAGTAGAAAAGATCAAGAAACTAGGTGCAAAAACAAAAAAATCGCTGCCAGAAAAATATAGCGATGCTCTAGATAATTAAATATTATGGGTATCATTAAAGCCAATACATTTTTTGAACAACAAGAATTTGATGGCCCAACAATAATTCTTGATGGTCTTTTAACACCAGATAATATAGGCTCTGTATTACGATTGGCAGGAAATATGGGATGCAAAAAAGTAATTATTACAGAACGTATCGAACTTAGCGAAAATCGCATAAAAAAAATTGCAAGAAATAGCCTTCAGTATCTAGAAATAATATTTCTAACTTATCAAGAAATTACTGAACATTTTCCTCTCCTTATTGCCATAGAAACAAGTTCAGAAGCAAGAAACATATATAAAACTTCTCTTCCCCTTAATTCTACTTTTATTGTTGGTAACGAAAAATATGGAATTTCAGAGCAGTTACTTTCTTTATGCTCTCAACAAATCTACATACCAATGCCTGGACAAGTGAAATCTCTAAATGTTAGTCATGCTTTATCCATCACCTTATTCGAATGGTATCGACAAAACTTCGAGTAAAAAAGCGTAATTATCATATAAAATTAATATTCTAGAAATAGGGCTGACAAAATCTAAGAAAATTAATCTTAATGACGATTTGCAAACATCTGGAGATTAAATATCCCAAATAAGATTAAATTCTAAAACCAAGAACTAATATATCATCTACCTGTTCATTATCTCCTTTCCAACCATTAAGATTTTGATTGATATGAGTAAACTGTACTTTATCATCACTAATCATAGCGTTATCGGAAAGCAATTGTCTAAATCTTTTTCTTTTAAATTTCTTTCCCTTATCGCCTCCAAATTGGTCTACATAACCATCGGAAAATAAATAAACCATATCGTCTTTTCGTAAGTCAATTTTTTTATCTTTAAACAATAAGTTGGGTTGATCATTATAGCCAATAGTCAATTTATCTGGCAAAATAGAAATTAAATAATTATCATCAAATTTGTAATAATTAGTAAAACTCTTTTCAGTAAAATTATTTCTTTCTCTATAGATATAAACAGGATTATTTGACCCTGCCGAAAGCATGGTTTTAGTAACTTTATCAATCATACAAACATTAATATCCATACCATCTTTCGACTCTCCTATCTGACCATTTTGATGCAACGATTTTTTCACTATATTACTTAATCTATCCAGAATTTTTGCAGGGGTTAAATATTCTTCTTTTAAGATAATCTCGTTTAAAGCAGCAATACCCAGCATACTAATCATAGCTCCAGGTATTCCATGCCCAGTACAATCTGCTACCACAATATATATACGTTCATTCTTCTCATAATGCCAGAAAAAATCCCCCCCTAAAGTATCTTTTGGTTTGTTCAATATAAAATATTTCTTAAGAGATTTATCTAATTTAGACTTAGGCGGCAACACTGCATTTTGGATAATCTTTGCATATGCAATACTATCATTAATTTCTTTATTCTTATTTACAATAACATCCGTTTGTTTAAGCGAATTAACATGCTGTTTCATTATTTTGTCTCTTTGAGAGATAATTTGTTTCTTAGTTAAGATTAGCTCTTCTTTTTGTCGCTCTAACTCTTTAGTCCTGTCTCGAACTTTAATTTCTAATTTCTTACTATTAAGCAGCTCAACATTCTTATACTTATGTACTACCGCAAACATCAACAACAGCACTTCCAACAAAAATCCTAGACGTAAAACTAAAACTGAAATGTACGAATCTTCAATGATTCCTATGTTGTTAAGAACATATACTCCCACTCCAAGCAAAAAGAATGCAAAAGCAAAAACAAAATAATAATGCATTTTATTGTTCTTTGTCAGGCCTCTAATAGAAATAATAAATAATACGACAATAGTCATTAAGGAAACTAAATTCACTAATAATTCTGAAATATAAAATATTGAGCTATCGAACAAGGATAAGATGACAATTGAAAAAACAAAAATCATATACCATTTAATAAACTTATTGATGCGATAAAAATATCTTTTAAAATTAAAAAAACTTTTTGCAAAAAGAATTAGAAATAAATTGGCAAAACCTGAAAATAATAAAGTAGAATGATGACAAAACCATATACTGTTCGACCATAAATATTGGTAACTATAGCCAGAAATATTTAGCAAAAATAATGTTAAGAGCGAAACATAAATAGTATAATAAGCATTTAATACATTTCTAGTTATTAATAGTAAAAAGAGATTGAAAAATATTGCGAAAAGGAAAAGCCCCGTAAATATTCCATCAATTAACAACCATTTGCTATCTGAATCTAAATATTTTTGATACGGATCTATGCTCAAAGGTAATTGCATGGGACCTCCATTGGTAGATACTTTTACATAATAATTGTAAGGAATATTAGGTTCCAAAACTAAATCGAACAAAAAATTCCGATTATTAATTTCTCTAGAATTAAAAAGATATTCTTCGCCAGTAATTATATGCTTTTCTACTTTCGATCTCTTAAAACTTATAAAATCGATGGACGATAATAGTGGGTAACGTATAGAAAATACTAAATTCTGTACTTTATCTGTTTTGTTTATCATCGAAAATTTGATCCAATAAACAGAATTTGTAAAACCAAAATTAAGCGACTCCTTATGATTTAATATAAAATCATTTTCTTTCTTAGATAAAATAACCTGGTCTACAGTCAGTTTCCCTTCGGGATCTTCTAATAAATAAACATATTGAGGAATTGAGATACTACTCTGTATATCATTATTTATAGTAATGACTTTTTCAGATTTCGCTAACAGGCTTAAGCAAATATACGTAAGTAAAAGTATGTATCTCATTAATAATCGGGTATTTACAATAATTTACTACTGTATACACCCAGATTCTAAAATAGTTTCAAGCCCCAATTAATTTTATACACACAAAATGTTTATACATCTATAATAAGCTATTAGACAGTCATTTAAAGAAACTCAAGCATCACAAATTATATATTAACCAATATTCTGATTTAGAATTGTTTGTGTTGGGAAAGCAAAATCAAGTTGATTTTCATTAAATTGAGTTAAAATTGCTAGATTCATATGAGATTGAGTTTCTAGGATATTCGATTCTTTTTTGATATAATATATAAATAATATTCCTAAAGAAAAATCACCAAAGCTATTAAAACTAATCAAAACATTATCTTCAATATCATTATTTGCATCAGATATTTCCTTTAATAGTTTCATCGCTAACTTCATTTGTTCTGGACTGGTATCGTAAGTTAATCCAAGATTAAGAACTACTTTTCTATTGGGTTCAAGACTAACATTTTCGACCATACTATCTGCGAACTTTGCATTGGGGATGGTTACAACTCTACCTTCCAATGTTGTTAATCTTGTACTTCTAATGCCAATTTCTGTAACCGTTCCATCAAAACCTCCTATCTTAATTCTATCTTTTATTTTAAAAGGTTTATCTGTAAAAATAGTAAAGCCTCCAAACACATTCGAAACCGTATCTTTTGCGGCCATAGCCAGTGCTAAACCACCGATTCCTAAACCGGCTATTATAGCTCCTACATCGAAACCTGCATTATTTAGAGCTACGATAATACCCACAATCCAAATAATACTCCTTAAACTTTTCTTAACAATAGGAATTAATTGATCGTCTAAATCATTTTCTGTTTTTTCTGTCATAGGAACAAGATAAGCTTCAATTAACGCATTAATAGTGCGAGCAATCATCCAAGTAACATTAATAATTAACAGAAAAAGAAATGCTTTATTTATAACCGAAATAAAATCCATCGGAAAATCTAATCGTCCAAAAGCAAACCAAAACCCTAAAATCCCCAAGCCAAAAACAACAGGTTCTTCAAGCATATCTACCAATAGGTCATCTAATTTCGATTTGGTTTTGGCGGTAGCTTTCTTTACTATTTTGTTTATTAACCAAAATAAAATTTTTGCAATAACTATTGCTCCAACAATTACGGCTGCAGAAATTAACCAATTAAAAATAGTATTATAATAAAATGTTTTTTCTAAAAATTCCATATTATATTTTTTTACTCTTGAAAATAAATTCTTTTAACTCTTTGAGATATTCCTGTTAACACCTCATACTCAATTGTATTCATCTGCTTAGAAATATTCTTAATGGGATAATCTTCTCCAAAGATCAAAACCTTATCACCCTCTTTGCACTCAATATTACTCACATCTAACATACACATATCCATACAGACATTACCCACAATGGGAGCTAAAAACCCGTTAATCATAAATTGACCTTTTCCGTTGCTCAAAGATCGTCTTATTCCATCTGCATACCCAATAGGAATAATTGCAATCTTACCTCCATTTGGCAATACCCCCGCCCTGTTATAACCAACACTATCATTGGGGTTAATCTTTTTTATCTGCGAAATACGAGTGTACAAAGAATTAACCTCTTTCAATCTTTTCTTATCGGTAACAGAAATGCCATACATTCCAATTCCCAAACGTACCATATCAAACTGAGCTTGATTATGCCTTTGTATTCCTTGTGAATTATTGATATGCCTAATAATTGGATAATCAAAAGCATTAATAATTTTGTCGCTAAGACGTGTAAATGTTTGAATCTGATGTTCTGTAAAGGAATCAAATTTTTCATCGTCACTTCCTGCCAAATGAGAAAAAACGGATACAATTTTAAGAGTTGGATTCGATTTAACAAACTCAATTAAGGCTTCTATTTCCGACTCAACAAAACCAAGACGATTCATTCCCGTTTCTATCTTTAGATGCAATGGGGCATAAACTGTTCCATGCTTACGAACCGCTTTATAGTATTCTTTCAGAATGCCAAAACTATAAATTTCAGGTTCTAATCCATATCGAATCATTTGCTCTAGACTCATGTCTTGAGGATTCATAACCATTATTGGTAACGAAATGCCTGCTTTACGCAAATCGACACCTTCATCGGCATATGCCACAGCCAAATAATCAACTTTATGATATTGTAAAACATTAGCTATTTCTACCGAGCCAGCACCATACGAAAAAGCTTTAACCATAGCCATCAGCTTTACCTTGGGTTTTAACAAAGAACGATAATAATTAACATTATGAATTAAATTACTCAAATCGACTTCTAAAACCGTTTGATGATTTTTATTTTGTAAAAAATTCGAAATTCTCTCAAACTCAAACACCCTTGCTCCTTTTATCAGAATAGCTTCATTATCGAACTGTTCGAGCTTTATCTCCTCTAAAAAAACATCTGTAGAATCGTAAAAAATTGAATTCTTAGAGAACAATTTCGACATAGACGAAATTTCATGTCCAATTCCAATAAACAGATTAATATTTTTACTTTCTATTAAATCGGCCACTTCTTTATACAAAACTAAACTTTCACGCCCCGTTTGTAAAATATCAGAAAGTATTAATGTTTTTTTAGGATGTTGGTTTTGTTGAGATAATAAATCCAATGCTATATTTAATGATCCAATGTCCGAATTATATGTATCGTTAATAATGGTACAATTATTTATGGCTTGCTTTTGTTCAAGTCGCATTCCGATATTAGATAATCGAGAAATTCTTCGTTGAATAAGATCCTGAGAATAACCAAGATGCAACATCAAAAGCCAAATATGAACGATATTTTCATAAGATGCAAAATCTACAAAAGGGATTAATAATTCTATTTCATTTTTCTGATAAAGGGCTTTTATATTCGTTGAACCATTTTTCACTACTCTTTCTTTTATTCTCAAGTCAGAAGAAAACTTCTCCGACCAAGTTAGCAAAATCCGATCTTCGAACTGTGGAGAATTAGAAAATTGCAAATCGATCAATTGATTATCTTTACAATAAATGATAGTTTTAGTATTCGAGAATAGCTTAATTTTTTCAGAAATCTTATGTTTATAATCCATAAAGTTCTCTTGATGAGCATCCCCAATATTTGTAAAAATACCAATATTGGGCTGAATAATTCTTTCTAAATTACTCATTTCTCCAGCTTCCGATATTCCTGCTTCAAAAATACCAAGTTCCGTGTTTTTTTCTAGCATCCAAACAGAAAGTGGCACTCCAATCTGAGAATTATATGAACGTGGGTTACGAACAATTTTTTTATCTTTTTTCAATAATTCAAATAACCATTCTTTTACTATTGTTTTACCATTGCTTCCTGTTATTCCAACTATAGGAATATCGAATAAAGAACGATGATATTGCACCAACTGCTGCAAAGCTTTTAAACTATCGTTCACCAAAATGAATGAAGCTTCAGGAAAATTCGAAAACTTAATTTTCTCTTGAATAATAAATAATCTAACCTCCTTCTTATAAAGAGATTCAATATATCTCGCACCATCATCTCTATCGCTTTTTAGAGCAAAAAACAGAGTCTGTTTGGGGTCTCGTAATCTTCTACTATCGGTAAGAATATAGCTATAAGAACGCTCTGCTTCGAAATCTGTCGCAAAATATTCAGCTTTTAAAATCTCAGCTATCTTTTGTGCTGTATAAATCATTTATTTTTGAATTTAATACCTATGCAATTCTATTGGTCTTTAATAGACTTCTGAATTTCTTTTTCAGATAAGTAATGTTCCTTTTTTATGGAATTTGCAAAATTATAACATGTTCTACAAAGCGGTTCATACTCCATTGTTTCTCCCAACAAAACTAAATCATCCGAATCCGTTTTCCGATACGAATACTGAGCATTTGCTCCACACTGCATACATATCGCATGCACCTTAGTGACATGCTCTGCAATAGCCATTAGCTCAGGCATTGGGTGAAATGGCTTACCTGCAAAATCCATATCTAAACCAGCTATAATAACCCTAACCCCTTGGTTGGCCAGACTATTACAAACCTCAACTAATCCATCATCAAAAAACTGAGCCTCATCTATTCCAATAACATCTGCAGGACTTGCCAAAAGTAAAATATTAGCAGAGCTATCAACAGCTGTACTACGAATTGAGTTTTCATTGTGCGAAACGACATCATCTTCGGAATAGCGAGTATCTATTTTAGGTTTAAATATCTCGACTGACAATTTAGCATATTTCGCTCTATTTAATCGACGAATCAACTCCTCTGTCTTACCCGAAAACATTGAGCCACAAACAACTTCGACCCAACCCGTTTTATTCTTCTTCGATGGTTTACTTTCTAAAAACATAAACTATTTTTGATAAGCAGTAAAGATAAAAATTGAGGTGAATTATAGCATCTAAATTTCAATTTTATAATTAACAATTTATACTGAATAATTAACAATGTACAATACACTAATAGTTAAAAGTATTCGTTATTTTTGTGTGATAATTTGTTTGAATATACTAATAATCAATTTACAAAGATGGATTCTAAAAACCTTATTCAAGTTAAAACAACTGTAACGCAGATTTCTACTATTATCGACAATTTGCAAAGTCCTCAAAGTTCATTAATTGACTTCGACCTTTCTCTCGAAAAAACTAGACAACTATACGAACAACTTACTGATTTAAAACTAGAGAAACTTTCTAATAAAGAAACTTCTATTAAAACAGAATCGATTAAAATTGAAAAAGAAAAAATCGAAGAAAAAGACCTTTCTAATCAAATTGACCAAGAAACACTAAAATATATTGAAGAAAAAGAACAAATTGATAAAAAAATAGTTAAAACTCAAAACACACAAGAAAATAAACCTGTTACCGAAATAAAATCAGAAAAAACCAATATTAATATTAAAGAGCCGATTGAAATTATTGAACAAACTAAGCCAATAACTAATACAGAAGCAATAAAAGAACCACAAAGCAATCAAAATTCAAATACGATTGCAGATAATTTTGAAGAAAAAACAAGTTTAAACGATATTTTAGCAAATATTAAAAATGATGACGATTTTGCTACACAATTACAAAACAGCCCTATCAAAAATTTAAAAACAGCCATCTCGTTAAACGATAAAATTTGGTTTACTAGAGAACTTTTCGATGGTCATAACGAGAAATATATTTCTACTTTAGAGAAATTGAACAATGCAAATTCTTTAGAAAATGCAGTCGAAATTGCCAATACTTTTAATTGGAACAAAGAAGATAGCAGCACCAAACGATTTTTAGAATTAATTTATAGACGATTCGTATAACACCTAAAACATGAGCAAATTATACGTAGTCCCAACACCTATAGGCAATCTACAAGATATAACTTTTAGAGCGATTTCAACACTTAAAGAGGTCGATCTAATTCTGGCAGAAGACACTCGTACTTCTGGGATATTGCTTAAGCATTTCGAAATACAAAATAAACTGCAATCTTATCATAAATTTAATGAGCATCAACAACTAGCACATTATATTGATATTTTAAATTCGGGACAAAATATTGCTTTAATTTCTGATGCTGGCACACCTGCAATTTCTGACCCTGGATTTCTGTTGGTAAGAGAATGCAAAAAACAAAATATTGAGGTGGAAACTCTACCAGGAGCAACCGCTTTTGTTCCAGCATTAGTCAACTCGGGTTTACCAAACGATAGATTTGTTTTTGAAGGTTTTTTACCCGTAAAAAAAGGTAGACAAAAGCGAATAAAAGCGCTTATTGAAGAAGATAAAACTATGATTTTCTACGAATCTCCTCATCGCTTAATAAAATGTTTAGAGCAATTTTCTGAGGCTTTTGGGAACAACAGACAAGCTTCCGTATCTAGAGAAATAAGTAAGTTGTATGAGGAAAATAAAAGAGGTAGTTTAAACGAATTAATTGAACATTTCAAATCTAAAACAGTAAAAGGAGAAATAGTTATTGTCGTCGCAGGGAAATCGAATTAAGATTTTTTAATTATTTTTATTTATAATAATTCAATTCAAAAATTAACTTTGTACTTAAAATAAATACAACATGAAAAAAATACTTTTTTTTATTGGAGCTGTTGCCTTATTAACATCTTGCACCAATGTTACAGAAACCGAAGAATACATAGCTCTACAAGCAAAGAACGATAGCTTAGAGACGATTAGCAGTTCTCAAGAAGCAGATATTATGGATTATCTAATAGATTTCAACGCTGTACAAGAAAATCTAAATAAAATTAAAAAACGAGAAAATTTTATTTCTATCAATAAAAAGGAGTCCGAGAACACGAATAAACGTGAGCAAATTAACAAGGATATTAATACTATATACAACCTACTAAAAGAAAATCAGCAAAAGTTAAAATCTTTAAACAATAAATACCGAAAATCTGGGAGCAAAAATGCTGAATTGCAAAAATTGATAGCAACACTGAATCAACAAATTTCTGAAAAAAATACTGAGATTGAAAATCTAAACCATGAGTTAAAAGGCTTAAATATTGAGATTAAAGATTTGACCGACGCTTTGGTAGAAACAGAAACCAAAAATGAAAATCAAGCAAAGGTTATCGAGAATCAAATTAACGAATTGCAAACTGCTTATTACGTAGTTGGTTCTGACAAAGAACTAAAAGAGCACAAAATCATCACTAAAGAAGGCGGTTTTATTGGACTTGGTAAAAGTTCTAAATTAGATAATAACTTTGATAAAGAATATTTTACCGAAATTAACACAGCCTCTTTTAATAAAATTGCAATTTTTGCTAAAAAGGCCAAAATAATTACAAATCACCCCAAAGATTCATACGAATTTGAAGGTGACGATAATAAAGTAGACAATTTAATTATTAAAGATAGCAAAGCTTTTTGGTCTATTTCTAAATATTTAGTAATCGAAGTAAGAAATTAGGAAACTATAAAGATTATTCTTTAATTCGTCAGAAAATAGAAGACCATAGTACTTTTATTATTTCCGATTCTTTTTTGTTATTCCTAAGTTTTTCTTTTTTATTAAGACATGTGAGAGAACATATGAAAGATTATCCCAAAGTAATAAAATCAATATTAGCTTGTTTATAATCTTCTGGAATTCCAATATCGATAAAGTACGTATTGGAAACAAATCCTGATATATTCTTTCTACCAACTTGTTTTTCCATCAAATCTTGTTCAAAAGAAAACTTTTCGCCACTTTTAAAGCTATCAAAAAGGTTTGATTTCACAAGATAAATACCTCCGTTAATTAAGCCTTCAACTATTCTTTGTTTTTCTTTAAACAAAGAAACTGTATCACCGTCGAGTACAACAGCTCCGTATCTATCAAAATTTTTCATTGGTTTTAAAGCCAAACATAAATCGGAATTATTAAAAAACGAAAATGCTTCCATTTCTTCCAAATTAACATCGAAGAAAGTATCTCCGTTAATAATAAAAACTTGATCCGATTTTAAGAAATCGATAGCCAAACGAATACCTCCACCAGTTCCTAATGGGATTTTTTCTACCGAATAAATCAATTCTAAACTTAAATAATGATTGCCAAAAAAGTTCTCAATAACTTCATATTTATAACCCACCGATAAAATAACACGTTCTATACCTTGAGCAATTAAATAGTCAAATATGTATTTAAGAAAGGGATTATCAGCAACAGGAGCCATCGGTTTGGGTATATCAGAAATAACTCCTTTTAATCGAGTTCCCAGACCTCCTGCAAGAACAATGGCTTCTTTAGTCCGCATCAAAAATTAAGATTTTGAGAATAATGCATCTTCGACCAATTCGCAAACGATATGTCCTAATAGGATATGAGATTCTTGAATTCTTGGTGTTACTTGTGACGGAACATTGAGTAAAAAATCTGATAATTCTTTCATTTTTCCTCCCTCCTCGCCTGTAAACGAAACAACTGTTATTCCGTTCTCTTTGGCTACTCTTTGTGCTCTAATAATATTTTCAGAATTGCCAGAAGTAGATATCCCAATCAAAACATCACCTTTTTTTCCAGTACCTTTAAGATATCGTGCGTAAACTTCGTCGTATCCATAATCGTTGGCTACAGCTGTTAAATAAGACGTATTAACATGCATGGCCTCTGCGGGCAAGGATGGACGATCGAAATAAAATCGACCAGACAGTTCTGCAGCAATATGCTGAGCATCAGCAGCAGACCCTCCATTACCACAAAACAGGACTTTATTTCCCGACTTAAAAGTTTTGATTAACAAGTCTGAAACTTCATGTATTTTATGAATAAATTCTTCCGATTCTAAAATATATTGTTTTACCAATATAGAATCTCCAATAATATTTCTAATTTCTTTTTTCATTTCCTTTCAATATATTCTAATACAGACCCTATATTATATGGTCCACGAAGTTAAACCTTCGTTGGTAAACTGATATCTTTTTACAAAACCACCTTTAGATTCTAAGGCTTTAATAACTGCATGTCTTGTATTACCGGGACAATAAAAAAACATAAATCCACCGCCCCCTGCTCCAGAAATTTTACCTCCTGTAGCTCCTGCATTTATAGCTGTTTCATAAATATCTTCCATCATAGGCGTAGCAATACCTTTGGCCATTTTCTTTTTAAAATCGTAGCCATATTGTAACAAGTCACCAATTTTATCTAATTCATCTTTTAGTAAAGCTTCTTTTACCATCACTGCCTGCTTCTTAATATTATGCATGGCATCGATAGAATCATTATTGTTATCGTTTACATTTTTTTGTTGTTTCTTAATAATATCGGCAGAAACACGAGATGTATCGGTATTAAACAAAACCAAATTATAAGCTAATTCATTGAGTACTTTCGAACGAATACGAAGCGGATTAACAATTACTTTATCGTCTTTAAAAAACTCCATAAAATTAAAACCCCCAAAAGTAGCGGCATATTGATCTTGCTTACCACCAGCCATATCTAAATCTACTCGCTCTATCTGATAAGCCAATTGTGCAATATCATACTCTCCTAGAGGTAATTTCATCCATTCTACAAAAGCACCAACAATCGCAGTTACTAAAGTTGACGAGGTTCCTAAGCCCGAGCCTGGAGGAGCATCCACATACGTAGTAAGTTCAAACGATAAGGCTTCCTTCGAGTAATCTTTTACAATTCTATTATAAATTCCTTTTAACAAATCTAATTCTCCATTTATCGGCAATTCTTCGATACTATCAAATTCATAACGTTCATCCTTGTCAATAGCATGAAGAATAATTTTTTGATTTGTAGTTGGAATTATGGTTGCGTAAGCGTACATATTAATGGTTGCATTTAATATTGCACCACCAAACAAATCAGAATACGGAGAAACATCCGACCCGCCTCCTGCCAACCCTATTCGCAAAGGTGCTTTACTTCTTATTATCATCTGTTAGACCTGTTTATATAAATCTAAAATTTTTTGTGTCATCTTC
>JAMOQL010000071.1 GCA_027064025.1 Bacteroidales bacterium | reverse complement strand
ATTGATCGCCTACTATGCATTTAGCTCTACCCGAAAAGCTGAACAAGACCATGTTTGGTTGGGGATGTCAAAAGAAACGGCACATCAATTGGGCACTCCTATAACTTCTCTAATGGCTTGGATAGAACTTCTAAGAGAGGAGCAAAACATGAACCCTACTATTATTACAGAAATACAAAAAGATGTCAGTCGTTTAGAAATGATTGCCGAACGTTTTTCTAAAATTGGTTCTGATCCTAAACTTGAAGAAATTAATATTGTAAGTCAAATCGAAAAATCGATAACATATATTAAACTTAGAGTCTCCGATAAAATTATTTTTTCAAATAATTTAGATGCATTTAACGACTTTACCTTCTTTATTAATCCCCCACTCTTTGATTGGGTTATAGAAAATTTATTTAAAAATGCCATCGACTCTATGAATGGTAAAGGTCAAATAAATATTGAGCTTACCGATGCCAATCAATATATTTATATAGATATTTCGGATACAGGAAAAGGAATTCCCAAAAACAAACAAAAGACCATCTTTAATCCAGGCTACACGACAAAAAAACGAGGTTGGGGTTTAGGTCTTTCCCTTACCAAACGAATTATAGAGGACTATCACAAAGGAAAAATATTTGTTAAGAACTCAGAAATCAACAACGGCACTACTTTTAGAATCGCTATCAAAAAAAGTTACGCTTAATCCATCGGATTCTAAAAAATTGATATCAAATGTAAAAAACTAATTACTTGATTCTTTTATCCATAGACTATATTTTGTTAACTAAAACAAACCTCTGCTATATTACAAAATCTTTATTATCTTTGAAATTATATTAATTATATCATTAACAAATTGTTCATGAAAATAAAGTATCTATTTCTTTTGTTAGCAATCAACATTTCTTTAAGTGGTTTCTCGCAATTTATTGAAGAAGAAAATTCTACTCAAGCTAAGCAAGAAACAGAACCCCAATTTACCGATCATCTTTTTTTTGGTGGTAATCTTGGAATTACCCTGGGCAGTTATACTTATATTAATATCTCACCTATTGTTGGTTACAGAATACAAGCCAATTTCTCTGCAGGAGTGGGTATTATTTACGAATATTTTAATGATAAAAGGATAAGAGGATACGAATATACCACTAGTATTTATGGAGGTAAAATATTCACACAGTACATTTTGTTAGACCAAATAATTTTGTATGGCGAAAACAATATCATCAGTCTAGAAAAACGTTATTTCGATGTCGCAAACAATTTTCCGGATAACGGAAGATATATTATCGATGTACCTTGGGTTGGCGGTGGATTGTACCAGAAAATGGGTAACGGTGGTGCATATATATTATTCCTATTTAATTTGAATCAGAGTAGAAATTCTCCTTATAATCCTTACGAATTTAGAGTTGGATTTAACTTTTAAAATGCGGTATGAATCTTAACGAAATTAATTCTTATTGGTACATCATTGGAGCCTCTCTAATTATTATCATCTCATATCTTTTTAATTTAGTATCTAGAAAATGGAATATCCCATCCGTTTTATTACTTATTACTCTTGGAATTATTATTCGATACAGTACAGGAATTACTCATATCGATGGTGAATCTCCAATTCTAGGAGTACTTGGTATTGTAGGATTAATCATGATTGTTTTAGAAGCTTCGCTAGATCTAGAGTTGAAAAAAGAAAAAATTGGATTAATCCTAAAATCATTCTTAGTCGCTATAATCTCCCTATCTACTAGCTCATATCTGATTGCTTTAATCATTCAATTATTTCTTAAAACAGATCTGTTTATTGCACTCATCTATGCCATTCCATTATCAATTATGAGCAGTGCTATTATTATTCCTAGTATTTCGCAATTATCCGAAAAGAAAAAGGAATTTATGATTTACGAAAGTACTTTTTCCGATATTCTAGGTATTATGTTTTTTTACTTCTTGCTAGGAAGTGTCGAATTCGAAAACGGAAACGAATTAGGATTAAACATTGCCTCAAATATTTTAATTACTATTTCTATTTCACTGATACTAAGTTATATATTGATATATTTCTTTCAAAGAATAAGAACTAAAGTAAAACTATTTCTACTCATCTCTGTTCTGGTTCTATTGTACACTTTAGGAAAAATGCTGCATTTATCTTCCCTCATCATTATTTTATTTTTTGGTCTGATACTAAACAACCGGAAACTCTTTTTTAAAGGAAAAATATCGAAATGGTTCCGTCAAGAAGAATTAAATAATATTTTTAAAGACTTTAAATTGATAACCGAAGAAACAGCTTTTGTTGTTAGAACTTTCTTTTTTGTCATATTTGGACTAACCATTTCTTTAGCTAGCCTTTTTCGTCTGGATGTATTTCTAATTAGCAGCCTACTATTAATCATACTATATGGGGTTCGATATTTAACTCTTCTCCTGTTTCTACGAAAAGATTTTAAAACCGAACTTTTTATTGCGCCCCGGGGATTAATAACTGTACTCCTATTTTTTGCTATCCCAAAAGAATATCAACATCAAGATTTCGAATCAGGGATTTTACTTTTTTTAATTATTACTTCAAGCATAATTATGGCTTTTGCATTAATTAAATACGGAAAAACCGAAAATAATAAAGAGGATAAAGAAGATAATTCAGAAGAAAATACTAATTTTATGTCGGATAGCAATCTAGACAAGCCCAAATAAAATAACAGACTTAGATGGAAAAATACATTAAAGCCGAATACAAAGAGAATTATTTAGAGGTCACTCTAAAAGGAAATATTGAATTTTCTGAATATACAGATTTAATCAATCATGTAAAACAAAACAATCAATTACCTCAAGACCTTAGAGTACTAGGAATAGACAAAGGGTTAACAATTATGTTTAAACCCAGCGACGCAATATTAATGTCGGAAATTAGAAAACAAGCCATTCAACAATTTAATAGTGTTCGACATGCATTTGTTGTCGACGATCCTGAAAATACTGCACTTGCTGTTCTAACAACTTCGGCAACACAAAGCCCCAACTATCTAGTTAAGATTTTCTCACAAAAAGAAAATGCGTTAGCGTGGCTTTTGGAATAGCAAATGGCTTATTATAAATTCAAAATCTCCTTATTATCTATTACAAAAATCTCTAATATTAACATTTGATTAAAAAAGAAGTCAAAAATATCTGGCCAATCTTGCCTATTCTTAAAATTCAGATTCTCTTTTTCATAAAAATAACAATATTTATTTTGTTGATGATTTATTTCTTCAAACAATTCAAATTCTGAAATCAATTCGGATTTCAACAAATCCAATTTATTGATAAAGTCCTCCGATTTTGAATTGGACAAATCAATCTCAATGGCTGTAACACATCCATTTTTAACAAAATTAAACTTGAGTTCTAGACCCTTAATTCCTGTTTTATAAAGCACCCATTTCTTAGAAAAACCAATCCTAGTTCTCTTCAATTGAGAATACTGGCCAAACGAAGTCCAAAAATCGGTTTTAATTTTTCTTAATTCTTCTTTCGAATACATAAACAAGTAAATAAAAAAGGTCAGCTTATCTATAAATCAAGCTGACCCCAAATCAATATCCTCGAAACAAATCCTACGAGGTATAATTAAGGACAAGAATTATTAACTCGATGCAATCATCGAGAAATTAAATATCCAGATATTTCAGATTTACAAATTCATCTCAGGGATTTCACCTTCAACAATTAGTTTACCTTCAGTTTTCGATTTAATTTCCTCTACAGAAACACCAGGAGCACGTTCAATCAATTTAAACCCCTCAGGTGTAACATCAATAACTGCTAAATCTGTAACAACCTTTTTTACACACTTAACACCCGTTAGAGGAAGTTCGCATTTCTTCAACAATTTTGATTTTCCATTTCGATCGGTATGGGTTGTCGCAACAATAATATTCTTTGCAGAAGCAACAAGATCCATAGCACCTCCCATACCCTTAACCATTTTACCAGGAATCTTCCAACTAGAAATATCCCCCTGATCAGTTACCTCAAATGCTCCAAGAACTGTTAAATCGACGTGTCCTCCACGAATCATAGCGAAGCTTAATGCCGAATCGAAAAAAGCAGCTCCAGGAATAGCCGTAACAGTTTGTTTACCTGCGTTAATTAAATCAGCCTTAGCTTCTCCTTTTTTAGGATAAGGTCCAATACCTAATAATCCATTTTCCGATTGTAATATAACTTCAACACCTTGAGGAATATAATTTGCAACAAGTGTAGGAATCCCAATTCCTAAATTCACATAATATCCATCTTGTAATTCTTGTGCTATTCTTTTTGCAATACCAGTTTTATCTAATGCCATCTTTTTAGTCTTGTTGTTCAGTTACAAATTCAATTCTTTTCTCAAAATTCTCACCTTTAAATACTCTTTGAACAAATATTCCTGGGGTATGAATCTCATTCGGATTTAAAGACCCTACAGGAACAATTTCCTCAACCTCGGCAATGGTAATTTTACCAGCTGAAGCCATCATATTATTAAAATTATTAGCGGTATCTCTATAAACAAGATTTCCATAAGCATCACCTTTCCATGCTTTTACAATTGCAAAATCTGCCACTAAAGCGGTTTCTAGCAAATGCATCTTTCCATTGTATTCGCGCACTTCTTTACCCTCGGCCACCTCTGTACCATAACCAGCAGGGACATAAAATGCAGGAATTCCCGCTCCACCAGCCCGAACTCTTTCGGCCAAAGTTCCCTGAGGATTTAACTCAACTTCTAATTCGCCACTAAGCATCTGCCTTTCAAACTCCTTATTCTCACCAACATAAGACGAAATCATCTTTTTAATTTGATGTTTTCTTAACAATAAGCCTAAGCCAAAATCGTCGACCCCCGCATTATTAGAAATACAAGTCAAGCCTTTTACATCGGTATCGACCAAAGCATTAATAGCATTCTCTGGGATTCCACAAAGCCCAAAACCTCCAAGCATCAGAGTCATACCATCTTGTATCCCATCGATAGCTTCTTCAACATTATTTACAGTTTTATTCATATTTAATAATTTATGTTAGTCCAATTCATACAATAATACATTAATATTTGTAACAAAAGAACTCCTTATTTATTAATAGTTTATACTTTTTTTCAATCTTACCAAAGTTATTAAAAATAATATAATTCAGCCTTTTAATAAGCCGCTTTATTATTTATATATATACATACAATTAAACAGAATTGATTATCAATAAGTTATACGAATAATATCTACAAATACCACTTATACAAAAATGATAACCATTTACAAAATGATATCCTCCAGAAATTAATTAAGCTAATAAAACTTGAATAAAAGTCTTATCTTTGACTTGTGTTTTTTGAAATGAATGTTTGTTAGTACATTATTCTTTAAAAAGTAGATTTAAATCATTAATTAGTTTTTGATAGATTTTCTTTTTATGAGTCCGTCAAACCAGTTAGATAACAAAATAATAACACTAACATTCAGAAAAATAAAGCAACTCTCCGCAGGGTTGCTTTTTTATTTTTACACATTTCTATTTTCTTTATTGTTAATACAATATTTTATAACTATGCCCCATAACAAAGAAACCAATTATAGTATTTTCGATACCATTTACAAATTGATACTTCCCAGAAATTAGTTAGCATAAAAATAACTGAAATATTGTCTTATCTTTGACTTGTGTTTTTTGAAATGAATGCATGATTAGTTTATTGTTCTTTTAAAAAAGTTAAGTTATTCTTTAAGCAGTTTCTGATATTTACTTTCACTTTTTTAGAGTCCGTCAAACCAGTTAGATAACAAAATAGTAACGCTAACATGCAGAAAAATAAAAGCAACTCTCCGCAGAGTTGCTTTTGTATTTTATACAAGTTTCACAATATCTAAACTAATCCAGAGGCTCTAAAAAAAGATTTAATTATTATTCTACAAATTGTCTATAGCAAACCATTCAGCAAAAGAAGTTGCTGTTTCGTTTAATTTAATAGAATATAAATGAATATCAGAAGATAGTCGAGATCCAATCTTTTTTGCAAAATCCACAACCATATTCTCGCAAGTAGGTTGATAATCTACTAAATGAAATCTATCAAACATCTGCTCAATATTTTCGAATCCCTTATGAAACGCTTTTCTATTTATAATTAAGGAATGATCCAGAATATCGACAACTTCTTCTTTCGCAATTCTCTTCAAATCACCAAAATCCATAACCATCCCAAACTTTGGATTATTTTCGTCAAGAATTGGCTCCCCAACCACTGTTACTTGCAGAATATAAGAATGCCCATGAATATTTTTACATAATCCATCATAATTCCATAAAGCATGTGATGCTTCGAACCGAAATTCCTTTGTAATTCTTATCTTTGCCATAATTAAATTTTATTTTTTCAGATATGTATAATTTCACAAAGGTAATACTGTTTTCTTTATTATTAAGTATCAGCTTACCAATTTTTGCACAAGACACCATTCCTGAGCCAAAAGCAGACCAAAGCCTGCACCATCTTTTTGCAAATATTTTTACTGGTGGGTATTACGGCTTTCACTCACAAAAACCAAATTCAGGTTTTGAAATTTCAACGGCATTAATTGGTTATCAATTTAAAAAATCAGACAAATTAAAATTTACTTTAATTTATGATGTAACACATACTACTAGTAATATTCACGTATTAGATACAGCAGGAAACAATTTACCTGTAAGCTTTGTTAAAGGAAGTGAATATACTGCTTTTCTAAAAATGGCTGAATTAAAATGGACTTTTACAAAACACTTGAGTTTCTCAGCTGGTCAATTATTAAACGAGCAATATTTAACTGTTCAAGATAAATTTTGGGGACACCGTTACGTTTTAACTACCATGCAAGAACTATACAGGATGGCTAATCCTGCAGATTTTGGGATGAGAATTGAGTATAAAAACAAGGAAACTTTTGCCATCTCTTTAGGAGCAAACAACGGGAACGGCCCTTTTTATCATCAAGATTCTTTATCCGTAATCGAGTATACCAGTAATTTAGAAATTTACCTTATCGATCATCTGCTCTTAAAAGCATACACTGCTCTTACTCCTGCAACATTCGAAACAACAAACAATTTAAAAACAAGTTTTTCTGGATTTATTGCTTACCAACAGAAATCGTATAAAATTGGAATAGAATATTCCTATACCAATCATCCAAGTTTCTTATCTACAGAGTTTTCTGGAGTTTCTGCTTTTGTGTCTGTCGATATTAATTCGAAAATTAATTTATTTACAAGATATGATTATGTTGATAACTCTCCAATTGTAAAATATGGGAATATGGCTTTGCTAGGAATACAATATCAGCCAGAGAAAAATTTATTTTTATCTTTAAATTACAGATATTGGCTCCCCAATCAAGTCCATCAACTGTATTTCAATATTGGTGCTAAATTTTAAAAGAGCTTCGTAAGTTCGATTAGTAAATACAATTTTCATAAGCAAAAAAGTGACGAAATATTTTTTCATGAAAGAGCAGAGGATTTTCTCCATTTATTTTGAACGAATCTAATAAGCTAACTTAAGAAACATATATCCATAAAAAATACGGCTACCTTAAAGATAGCCGTAAAAGTATTGTTAAAAATAGTATTAATAAACTACGATAAACGATTAACGTGCTTAGCTAACCCACTTTTAAGGTTTGCAGCTTTATTATTATGTATAATATTTCTTTTAGCAACGCTATCTACTAAAGCCACAACCTCGGGTAACATTTTAGCGGCCTCGGCTTTATTTTTAGTCTCTCTAAGCACTTTTATTGCATTACGCATTGTTTTTGCATAATACTTATTTCGTGCAGTACGAGTTTCTGTCTGTCTTATTCTTTTTAATGCTGACTTATGATTTGCCATTGTTATATTCTTTAAATTCGTATTTCGGACGGCAAAGATACAACTTTATCATTCCCTTTCAAACATTTCATTAATTTTTTTCAACAATATCTCTTTTATTTATTATTCCTGAAATATAAAGAAAACCCCAACAAATAATAATTAAACACGTATACAATATTTTTGTTAATCAAATGTTAATGCGGCTTCGGTAATATTACTTATATTTGTAATAATAGCAATAAATAACTAAGTGAATTTAAAGTTTCTTTTAATAATATATTTTTTTCTATCAGTCTCGTTAATATACGCTCAAGTAAACGAAGAGCAAGAAGACTTAACAGATACCGCCGAAGAATTATTTTACAATAATGACTTCGAAAGGGCTATGCCTTTATATTCGCAATTACTTAGCCTTTATCCTACCGAGCCTAAATACAGTTTTTATTACGGAGCCTGTTTAGTAGAAAACAATAAAGAAATTAACAAGGCCATAAAATATTTATCCTACGCCAGTAAAAAACTGACTAAACAACCTTTAGTTTTCTACTATCTGGGAAGTGCCTATCATTTAAGTTATCAGTTTGATAAAGCCATTAGTCAATATCAAACCTTTCAAAACAAATCGACAAGCAAACAACAGAAAGAGAAACAAATAGAAAGAGAAATTAACATCTGTAACAATGGATTAGATTTAGTAAAATATGTTAGCCCTCTTATTGTCCTTGACAATAAAAGAATCAGCCCTAATAATTTTCAATACTCATACGATTTAAATAAAATAGGGGGAAAACTAGTTATTAAACCAGATCAATTTAAAACTAAAGCTGATATAAAAGCAAAACAAAAAGAACTAATTTTTATTAGCGATAGTGGTATAGTCCTATTTTCCAGCTTTGGAGATAAAAAAAATGGGGATAAAAATATCTTTTGGACCCAAAAAGATTCCACAGGTGAATTTCTACCTTCCCAAAATATTGGGGATATAATTAACACTCCATACGACGAAGCCTATCCTTTTTTGAAGAGTGATGGAAAAACACTTTTCTTTTGTTCGAAGGGTCATAACACAATGGGCGGATACGACATCTTTAAATCAGTATACGACAGTACGCAGTCAACTTGGTCTGACCCCATTAATTTAGATTTTCCCATTAATACGCCTTACGATGACATCTTATATGTTGTTGATGCAAAAAACGAATTAGCCTATTTCTCTTCAAATAGAGAAAGTCAAGAAAACAAAATTAATGTTTATAAAATACAAGTCGATAAAAATCCCGTAGAGAAAGCGACTAATAGCTTAGAAGAAATTCAAGAAATTGCCAAATTACAGGTTACACCACTGGCTGACATAAACAAAAATAACGACAACGAAAATAATGCAATTGCAACTACAGAAGTAGCAAACTATGAGTCTAAAGGTCCTAAAACGGACTTCTCATTCGAGAGTATATACGAGAAAAATATTACAACTCCAGAAGATTACACCAGCCTATTGCGAGTAGATATTAAACAATTAAAAGCAAACCTTACTAAAGCTGAATCAAAAATAATTCTTGCTACAAATATTGCACATCAAAAACTTGGAAAGCTTCGAGAACTACAATCTAAAATAGAAACTCTAAAGAATAGTTTACCCGAAGAAGAATTAAGCAACAATAAAGAATTACAAGACTTAATTAACACATCTATTAAAATCAATACTCAAGCCTCTATTTCTGCAAAAACTACAGAAGTTTTGAGCAAAGAAATTCTAACTCGAAAAAGGGAGATTAAAATATCAGAAATGTTATTGAACGATTCTACCAATAATAACAAACAAGAATTAGTTCAGAATATTAACGCAAACAGAAAATTCTTACAAGAAAATAATAAAACATACCTCTCAATAAATAATTGGACAAGAGAAAAAGAAAGAGAAAAAACTCTAATTGATAAAAAAATAAAAGACAAAAAAATCACTGTAAATAAAAATAATTTAACATTCCAAAATAGCTTAGCTAATTACAACTCTATTATCTCTAGTTCCAAAAGCAATAACAACACAAAGGAGGTAGTTGAAAGAAATCAAGAAATAAATAATGCAAAAGACAATTTACTTATTGCTCAGAATATAGCAATACAATCACAAATTGACTTAGCTTACGAGCAGGCAAAAGCCAAACAATTAAATGATGAGATATTATTTCTAAACACCATTAATTCTGAAATATCTAACAAAAGGAATCAACAATTGGCTAATAATAATAAAACACTAGACCAATCCTTAATTATACAAAATGCTAAAAAATTAAACGATGAGATTCTTGCTATTCGTGATGATAAAATTGAATTAGATTCTAAGTTTAAATATGAAGAAAGAACTTCTAATATTTTTGCAGAAGAAAACAATTTATTGGCTGAAAATAAAATAGATAACCAAGAAAACAATAATCAAATAAAAGTTAATAATACAGATTCCATTAATATTGGAGAAAATGATAAAAAAACTACCTCGGATGTAAAAATCGATAATAACACAAAGGTTATCACAGAAACCCCAACAGAGGCTAATAGCAACAATAATGACAATCCAAAAATTAATAATCAAGTAAATAATAGTATTGATATTAAAACAATTGCAAGCATTGATTTAGTACAAATTAATTCATTAGAAGCACGAAAAATATTTCAAGAAGCAAAACAAGATGCACAATTATCCGACTCTCTGGCCTCCCTCGCTAATGAAAAAGAGAAAAGAGTCAATTTTATTCCAAATATCGAACAGCAAGAAATCACAAAAAATGAAATTGAAGAATTAAAACAATTATCTCAGATAAAAAGCAATCAATCAAAAAACAAATATAGCCAAGCGGGACAAATAGAACAAAGCTATATCGCAGAATATCAAACCGATACTATATTTGGAAACTTGATAAAGAACAAAATATTTGAATTTGAGACATCCACAAACGATAGTCCCGAACTTATTGAATATAAAAAAGCTGCTTTTAAAGAGCAGTACTACCAACAAAAATTGGAAGAATTACAAAAACAATCTAAAATCTTAACCCAAACTTTAGTTGATAATCAAATTTCCACAAACACCAGAAACAACCTACAGACACAATTAAATTCTAACACCAAAACAAAACAGGAACTCATAGCAGCTATTAGTCAAAGCAAAGAAACACTAGGAGATATGAAAGAGATTCTTATATCTAACAAAGAATCATTTCCTATTTCAAAAGAAGAAATATATGCCGCAGCAACAGAAAAGCAATTAAATCCAAAGATAACACTTGATAAAAAAGATAAAAAAATTCTCGATCAAATTACAAAAGAAAGAATCAATGCTCAAAAATCGTTAACAGCATGGGAGGTAGAGTTTAAACAAATTAATATTTTAGAAGACTCTATTACAAATGACAAGAAATCTAAAGAAGAGGTTTCAAAACTTCTAGAAAAGAATAAAAAAGTAGCTTGGGATGAGTATAAAAAAGCGAATGAACTAAATCAAGCAGCAAATTTCAAAGAATCAAGATTATTAACCAGTTTGCTCGATATTAACAGGCGTTATGGAAACAGCGAAGAGAGTTCACAAGCTTATGTTTTCGAAAAAGAAAGCGAAGTCTATTTTAATAAAGCTGCAAATTTAAGAGAATCGATTAAAATTACAGAACAATATAACCCTGCCGCTGCTGATGTTCTACAAAAAGCTAATTTGTACGAAACTATTTCTATTAATAGGCAAAAATCAGCTTTAGACATCTACACAAATATCCCTGAAAAAACAGACACGCAGCAAGAAGAGATTGTCAATAAAAATGTAACTAATAATCCTATAACCATAGAATTATTACCAAATGAAGAAGAAAAGATTTCAGAATACCAAAAACTATACACTCAATCCGAAGCCAAAAATATAAAAGCGAACAATTACCTTACAGATATATCAGAAAGTAAATCTAAACTCGACAAAATTTTCAGTAAAAAAGAACAAGAAAAATTAAATCTAAAAATTAAAAAACAAGAGCTTAAAACAAAGGAAATTCTTCATGAGGCCTTTTTAATTAAGCAAAAAGCAAATAATCAAAAACAAAAATTATATCAAGAAAAAACACAAAAGGCATTAGATTTAGTTTCTGACCATACCAAAAAAGCAATTGCAAAGCAATATTTATTAGATGCTGATTTTTATTTTGACGAAGCACAAAAAATAAAAGTAGATTCATTAACCACTATCAACATTCTTACAGCCCAACAAAATAAAAAAGATGATTTAGAACAAGAAGCTCTAAAATCGCAAGAATTAGCATATTTAGCTTTAACAAAAGATGACAATTCTGAATTCTTAACCACCGGTTCCTTAATAAAAATCGACCCTTTGGAATCTAATGAAAAACCTATCGATAAAAGTCTTATCCAAAAAATACAAAGTCGTCGAATTATTGATAAACTAGAACTTTCCCCATACGAAGCTAAACAGCTAACAAAAGTTGAAAAACTAAAGGAGGAAAAATTAAAACTAAATAACGAATATATAGAAATTGCAAAACTAATTAAAACACTTAACGACAGCCTACCACAAGTTACAGATCCTAAGCAATGGGAAAAAATGGACAAACAAATATCCGAATTAGAAGCTAAATCGCTTGGGATATTGTTTAATATTGCTGCTACTACAGAACCCATTAATTACGAAAAATACATGGTCTATAAAAACCATATTAAAACCTATAGAATAAATGGACGAGAAGAGAAAGCGGTAACTGGTCATACTTTAGAAAAAGAAGCTAACAAAACCTTTAGAAAAGCTCAAAATCTAAGAGCCCGCTCCTTCGATGTTGTTAGCGTGAACAAAGCATACGAGATGCTTAATAACGCTGGTAATTTGGAAGAGGAATCGTTAGACGAAATGGAAAAAGCATACACCATCTACATGGGGCTAAAACCTTTAGACGAAGATGTTAAGAATTATATTGCTGAAAACACCGACACTAATAAAGTTGGAATCCACGGAAATATTTTAGTAGAATCCGAAGGTCAAGTAGAAGCCTATACCTTACCAGAGAAAAAAGAAGAAACTATTATTACAAATATAGATTCGAACCAAATTGCACTTTCAAATAATGACAGTATAATTATAGATACACTTGCCTTGCAAGAAACTCCTATCGATACCATATTAATTGCTGATGCCACTTCTATTCCAAGCGATTCTACCAACAAGAATTCCATTTCAAATAATATTAACAGAAACGAAAATACAGATTCTCATAATGACATTGAGACTCTCGAAAATAACTCTAACGATATTGCTATAAATAATACAGAGTCCGTTCCCGTAATTACTCCTACTAAGAATAAAGACAACTCTAACAATCCCCCAAATACTAAAGACTCATTAAACAATACAGAGCTAAACAAAACCCCAATCGAAAATGTAATTGCCCATAATACAAAAAAAGAGGTAAATAACAGCGAAAATACACAACCCTCAACAGAAAAAGAAAATGATAATAATCTGGTAAATGAAACCGCAGGTAGTACTGAACAAAAAATAAATAATAGCCCTGAAATTGTAAGTCTACTCGAAATTAAAAGTAGCTCAATTTATAATAAGAAGAATCCTATTCCAATTAACAAAGATCTTCCAAGCGGAATCATTTACAAGATTCAAATTGGAGCATTCACTAAACCAATCCCAGAAAACTCCTTTAGAGGTCTAACTCCAATTACTGGAGAAACAAGACAAAACAGTAAATACATCCGATATTTTGTGGGCTTATTTAACACCTACGACGCAGCAAATACAGCACTACCATTTATCCAAAACTCAGGTTACAAAGATGCATTTGTTGTCGCATATAAAGATGGACAAAGAATTGCTGTTTATCTAGCTAAAAAAGAAAACAAACAACAAAGCAATTATCAAGAACTCGCACAAAAAGAAACTGCAATTGTACTTAAAACTGTAGAGAATAATAAAACAAAAAAACAACTAAACACAAAAAAGCCTAATCCATCAATTGATTTAGCAAATATTTCCGAAACAATGTATACCGTTCAAGTAGGAGCTTATAAAACTCATGTATCACATACTAGATTAAAAAATCTAATGCCATTGTATAATGACGTTACTAACACAGGCTTAATTAGATATTTTGTCGGGAAATATGTAGATTACAATCAAGCCAATCAACGTAAAAACGAAATACGCCAAGCAGGAATAAAAGATGCTTTTGTTACTGCATTTAAAAATGGAAAGAAAATTTCCATCAATCAAGCACGCAAAGAATTAGCTAGTGTAAACTCTTCTACACCAACCAAAACTCCTACAATAAAAGCCACAGCTAAAACAAATACTGAGAATAATACAGAAAGCAAAGCTATTGACATTCCTAATTTATATTACAAAGTTCAAATAGGAGCTTACTCCAACTCTGTACCAGTTCAAGTTGTGAGCTCTTTTGTCCAAATGTCGAAACTAGACCAACTAGAACATTTTATCAATAAGAATGGGAAAACTGTTTATACTATTGGACGATACAAATCTTTAAAAGAAGCCAATATACTGAAACAAGATTTAATAGAAAAAGGAATTCGAGATGCATTTATTATTGCTTACGACGGAAAAAATAAAATCTCAATTGAAAAAGCTCAGCAAATTTTAAACCCTTAATAACAAATTAGGCTTTAACGTAATTCTTCCATTATGCCCTCTCCAACTTAAAATTATTCTAAATAAGTATCCGATTTTTATCATAAATTTCTATCTTTGCGATGTGGATACATTTGTGCTGCTTGCGACCACTTAAAAAAATGCTAAAAAAACGGTTTTTTCTTAAACTACGCATCTGCACAATATCCCGATAAAACGTATTATTAAACATATAAATTTATAAATAATGAGTTATTTATTTACCTCAGAATCTGTATCAGAAGGACATCCTGATAAAGTTTCTGACCAAATTTCAGATGCTATCCTAGACGAATTTTTAGCTTGGGATCCTAATTCGAAAGTGGCTTGCGAGACCTTAGTCACTACTGGTCAAGTAATTGTAGCTGGAGAAGTAAAATCTAATGCTTATGTCGATATTCAAGAAACGGTACGTGGCGTAATTAATCGTATTGGATACACTAAATCTTCGTACAAATTTGACGGAGACTCTTGTGGTGTATTATCTGCAATCCACGAACAATCCGACGATATTAATAGAGGCGTAGATTCTGACAACGATAACAATGAACATAAAGAACAAGGTGCAGGTGACCAAGGAATGATGTTCGGTTATGCGTCCAACGAAACTAACGATTACATGCCATTAGCACTACAATTGTCGCACCTTATTTTAGTCGAAATGGCTGCTATTCGTAGAGAAGGAAAAGATATGACTTATCTTGCACCCGATTCAAAATCACAAGTTACTATCGAGTATTCGGACGACAACAAACCTCAACGTATCGATACAATTGTAGTTTCTACACAACATGACCAGTTTATGGAAGATGACAACGAGATGTTGGCTAAAATTCGTAAAGATGTACTAGAAATATTAATACCAAGAGTCATTAACAAAATAGATGCCGAAAACATAATAGCATTATTTAACGACGACATTATTTATCACATCAACCCAACAGGCAAATTTGTTGTAGGTGGTCCTCATGGAGATACTGGTCTAACAGGTCGTAAAATCATTGTTGACACATATGGAGGAAAAGGGGCACACGGAGGAGGAGCATTCTCAGGAAAAGATCCATCAAAAGTTGACCGTTCGGCAGCCTATGCTTCACGTCATATTGCTAAAAACATGGTTGCAGCAGGTGTTGCAGACGAAATTTTAGTACAATTATCGTATGCAATTGGAGTAGCCGAGCCTGTAGGAATTTTTGTAGATACTTATGGTACATCGAAAGTTAATTTATCTGATGGAGAAATAGCTAAAGAGATGAATAAAGTATTTGATCTTAAACCAGCAGCTATCGAAAAAAGATTAAAATTACGAAATCCAATTTATCAGGAAACTGCAGCATATGGACATATGGGAAGAAATCCTAAAACAATTACCAAAACTTTTAATTCTCCGTACAGAAAAGCAATCACTGTTGAAGTAGAATTATTTACTTGGGAAAAATTAGATTTTGTAGACAAAGTTAAAGCTGCCTTTAATTTATAAAATATACAATCAAAGAGACTGGCTCAATAGACTCATTAAGAGTAAAATTACATTTTGAGGCAGTCTCTTTTTCTTTGAAGAATTCTAAAATTGCTATTCTTAAGCATATTTCTTACTTTTGAAAACAAATCGTTCTAAAATGAAATTTGGATTTACAAAACTTAGTATCATTCCTGTAAGGGCAGAGAATAAAGAACAATCGGAAATGGTTACTCAACTTCTTTTTGGTGATATTTTTACAGTATTAACAGAAAAGAAAAATTGGTTAGAAATCCAAATTGACTATGATCAATATACAGGATGGATAGATAAAACTATGTTCTTTGAGATTAGTGAAGACCAATTTAATCTAATTAAACATAGCCAATTAAAACTAAATAAAAATTTGGTTTGCTATCTTAATTCTAATTCTGAAGAAATTCATTTAGTAAGAGGAAGTAGTTTTTCTAGAATAGAGAACCATCAAATAATTATTGGAGATAAGATTTATAAAATTGAAGGATTAGATACTGTAAAAGGAGAAAATATCCGTCAAGAAATAATTGAAACAGCCAAGTCCTATTTATCGACCCCTTATTTATGGGGAGGCAAAAGCCCTTTTGGGATAGATTGCTCAGGATTTTCTCAGATAGTATATAAAATCAACGGCATTACAATCCCCCGAGATGCCTCGGAACAGGTCAATCTAGGGAAATCCAGAAACTTTATTGACGAAGCTCAAGAAGGCGATTTAGCCTTTTTCGACAACGAAGAAGGACGTGTTATTCACGTTGGAATCGTTCTAAAAGGACGTAAAATTATTCACGCATCGGGTGAAG
>JAMOQL010000070.1 GCA_027064025.1 Bacteroidales bacterium | reverse complement strand
GAAGGAAAAATATCTTACAAAAATTTACCTGAGGGACAGTATAAAACCAGCTTAAAATCGCTCGATAATCTTGAAGATTTATATATCCTGAATGGAAAAGATCAGAATATTACCGTAAGCGGAGATAAAACCTATTATATTCCTCTTACAGAAAGCTATAAGGTAATCGGGCAAATAAAGTTAAAAAGAGATCCAAATAGTAACGAGGGTAAAATAGACCTTTCAAACATTAGAATCTCAGCTCAATCGGAACAAGGAGACAACTACTCGGTATTGAGTGATTCTAAAGGAGGATTCATATTAAGTATACCACAGGCTGGTCATTATAAAATTTCGATGAACGAAGTATTAGGAGATAATTTCTCCTTAGAAAAGTCAGAATACACAGTAGATTTTAATGGTATCAAACGCATTGTTGTCGACTTTGTTTTTGTAGAAAAAGAAAGAGGGATTAACTTTAATAATGAGCAATACCAATTTAAATCTATTAACGGTAGTTCTGACGAAAACGCTACGGAATAAACAATTATTCTTTATTAATATAGAAGATTATTATAAGGATACCGCTTAATGTGAATTTCTTTTACTTTGTCGTAAATCAATTGCTTAAACTCTGCAATATTTTGTTTTTTAAACGCCGAAATAAAAATAGAATGAACATTTGTTTTCGACATCCAAGTATTTCTTAAATCCTCTAAACTATAATTTTCGCGCTTCAACGGTGTTAAATCATCTTCATCTTTTTTAACAAACGAAAACTGATCTATTTTATTGAATACTATATAGGTTGGCTTTTGGCTATTATCAATATCTGAAAGAGTTTGATTAACAATTTCTATTTGTTCCTCAAAATTAGGATGCGATACATCTACAACATGAATTAATATATCGGCTTCTCTAACTTCGTCTAAAGTCGATTTAAAAGATTCCACTAAACTTGTGGGCAATTTTCTTATAAACCCTACGGTATCCGAAAGCAAAAACGGAAGATTATCAATAACTACTTTCCTAACTGTAGTGTCTAAAGTTGCAAACAATTTATTCTCCGCAAAAACATCTGACTTGCTAAGCATATTCATAATCGTAGACTTCCCTACATTGGTATACCCAACCAAAGCAACCCGAATCATTTGTCCCCTATTTTTGCGTTGAGTAGCCATCTGCTTATCAATTTTTTTAAGCTGCTCTTTTAATTTCGATATTTTATCTCGGATAATTCTTCGGTCTGTTTCAATCTCAGTCTCTCCTGGCCCACGCATCCCCATTCCTCCTTTTTGCTTCTGTAAGTGAGACCACATACGAGTCAATCTAGGCATAAGGTACTGATATTGAGCCAACTCTACCTGAACTTTAGCATGTGCTGTTTGCGCTCTAGAAGCAAAAATATCTAAAATTAGATTAGTTCTATCAAGAATCCGTATTTCTAAAATACGTTCAATATTTCTTAACTGAGAAGGAGATAATTCATCATCAAAAATAACAATATCTATATCGTTTTCTTTGACGAATTTATGTATTTCATTAATTTTTCCTGTTCCAACAAAAGTTTTAGGATTTGGTTTATCTACTCGTTGCGTAAAAGTTTTTATAGAATTAGCCCCTGCTGTATTAACCAAAAACTCGAGTTCATCTAAATATTCTTTTGTTTGTAAATCGCTCTGACTCTGGCTGACTATTCCTACCAATACAGCCCGTTCTTTAATATCTGCAGTTAAATATTCTTTTTCCATTTCTAATAAAAATCTTCAGCAAAGATATATTTTTAATCTCATTCAGGATAATTATTTCTTTGATGCTTACATTGACTTATTACATATTCTATATCGTTATTAACCCGTTGGGATTAATCAATATAACGATAATTTGTATCTATTTGCATAGAAACAGATTAACAAAATAAATAATTACAATTAATTTGGTGTTGCTTTAATAATTGCAAACTCTATTTCAACAAGATTGATTAAACAAAAAAGACCGACACTCAATAAAAGTATCGATCTTCTAAATAAATTTCTATAAATTTAGACTAATTCTACCCAACCAAATTTATCTTCAACATCTCCCATTTGGATACCTTGTAATCGTTTATACAATTCTGTCGATATTTTTCCTGCTTCACCTGTTGTGTAAACATACGATTTATCATTTGCCACATCGTCAATTTGACCAATTGGACTAATTACAGCTGCAGTTCCGCAAGCTCCTGCTTCTTCAAAAGTAGATAACTCCTCAACCTCAATCGCTCTACGCTCAACGTTCATACCCATATCTTTTGCAATTTCTATTAAACTCATATTAGTAATAGAAGGCAAAATAGAGGTTGATTTTGGTGTAATATAAGTATTGTTCTTTATTCCAAAGAAATTAGCAGGACCCGCTTCGTCGATATACTTCTTTTCACAAGCATCTAAAAATAAAGAAGACGCATATCCCTCCTCGTGAGCATCGTACAAAGCATTTAAACTAGCGGCATAATTTCCACCAACTTTTATATTTCCCGTTCCCAAAGGCGCTGCACGATCATAATTTCTTTCAATTTTTATTTTTACAGGCTTAAATCCTTCTTTAAAATAAGGTCCAACAGGAGTAACAAAAATCATAAACATATACTCTTCTGCGGGTTTAACCCCAACCTGAGGACCCGACCCTATTAATAATGGCCGTAAATATAAAGACGCCCCCGAACCATAAGGAGGGACAAACCTGTCATTCAATTTAATTACTTTCTTAACCGCTGCAATAAAAATCTCGTCTGGAACTTCTGCCATTCTAATTCCTTTTGCAGAATTACGCATACGCTTAGCATTTTCTTCCCAACGAAATAATCTTACATTTCCATCTTTTCCTTTAAAAGCCTTTAAACCCTCAAACGATTCCTGACCATAGTGCAAAGCTGTAGCAGCAATATGCAAATTAACATTTTCATCAGAAGACACTTCTAATTCACCCCATTTTCCGTCTCTATAATAGCAACGAACATTATAATCTGTCTTTACATAACCGAAGGAAAGTTCTCCCCAATTTATATCTTTCATACTCTTGAATTTAAAAAATTAATCTTAAAATATTCAATCTTTTACTGAATTACAAAGTTAATTAAAAATCGTCAGATATTTTAATGTTAATTATGTTCTAAAATATAGATGATTAATGTCAACAACTAACTAAAAAAATAACATATCTCAAACTCCCTGAATACTTAAGTATCAACAATATTTTATCACAAAATATCGGCTGCGGCATATTTTTTTATTAACTTGCAACAAGTTTTAATACAATCAAAGTAAAATGTTTAGCAATAAATTATACCATTACCCATATTTTTCACTCTTCTTTTTTTTTATTATTCTGACAAGTTCTTGCCAGAAACAAGAAGAACAAACAGCAAATAGAGACGCTATTGTAGGAGCATGGGATGTTCTCGAAGATATTTATGAACCCACTAACGCATCTATCCAAATAAGAAATATCAACCTCGCCTACGAAGCCTATATTACACGCTCCGAGGTATTTGCCGACGAGGTATACATTTATAACTTTTTCGATATTGCTCAAGACTATTATATCCCAGCATCTGTTGACGGTCTAAATATCACCATAGACGAAATAACCTTAAGAGATTATACTATTCGAGGAAGTGGAACAATTTCTTCTGACCATCAAAAAATAGAATGGTCTTATTGGGTAGAGCAGCCAAGCGGTGAAAGCCATAATTATCGAGCAACATATACTTTTAAAAAGTAATCGTTAATATTAACTAAAACTTATTATATTTTTAAATGGTAAGACTTGGCACACAATAATAAATATTTTTTGTAGTATATAATTGTAAAATACGTATCTTTGCAAAATGTTTAAAAAATTAGGCTATATTGTTGTTATAATATTGATATTCAGCTCGTGCAGTAAATATCAGAAGTTATTAAAAAGTTCTGATTACGAAATGAAATACAAAATGGGCGTTATGTATTACGAAAAAGGTGACTACACACGTGCATATAACTTGCTTGAAGAGCTTCATGGCATATACAAAGGAACAAAAAGAGCCGAGAAAGTCTATTTTTATTTAGCCGGTAGTCATTTCGGAAAAAAAGAATACATTTTAGCAGGTTACCATTATGGTGTTTTTGCCAGAACTTACCCAAATAGTGAATATACAGAAGAAGCGTATTACAAAAGTGCTTACTGTGCATATTTAAATGCAAGTCCATCGTCATTAGACGCTAGTTATACAAAAGAAGGAATTCAGGCTCTCCAACTATTCATAGATAAGTACCCCAAAAGCGAAAGGGTTACAGAATGCAATTTATTAATTGATGAGTTACGAGTTCGGTTAGAAGACAAAGCTTTTAATAATGCGAAATTGTATTACAAAGTATCCGATTATAAAGCAGCAGTAATAGCCTTAAAAAATGTTCTATCCGATTATCCTGACACAAAATATAGAGAGGAAGCACTTTATCTAATTGTAAAATCATCTTTTATTTTGGCTGAAAAAAGCATCCGTAAAAAACAAAATGAACGTTACCAAAACACGATAGACGAATACTACATTTTTGCAGACGAATTTCCTAACTCTAAAAAGATTTCGGAAACTGAAAAAATATATAATAAATCAAGACAATTTTTAAATAAACAATAAGTTCATAATCTATGGATTACAAAAAGACAAACGCACCGTCAACAACACAAACTCGCGATCTTAACAATTTTGACAAAGACAATGGAAATATCTATGAATCATTAGTTGTTGTATCGACAAGATCTAATCAGATTGCTCAAGAATTGAAAGAAGAATTGAGACAAAAATTAGATGAGTTTGCTAGTTATAGCGATAATTTAGAAGAAATTTTCGAAAATAGAGAACAGATTGAAATTTCTAAATTCTACGAAAAATTACCAAAGCCTACACTTATTGCTTTGCAAGAATTTTTAGATAAGAAAATTAATTATAGAAATGCTGACCAAGATTTAATCTAGGTTCATAATCATCTTTATGCAACTTAAAGATAAGAATATTATTTTAGGAATAACAGGAGGAATAGCAGCCTATAAAGCCGCTTTTCTTTGTCGCCTGCTTATTAAAGAAGGAGCTAATGTAAAAGTGGTTATGACACCAAATGCTACGGAATTTATTACTCCTGTTACCTTGGCCACCTTATCTAAAAACACAGTTCTTATCGATTTCTTTAAACACGATGATGGTTCTTGGAACAGTCACGTTGATTTAGGTCTTTGGGCAGATTTAATGCTCATAGCTCCTGCAACAGCATCGAGTATTGGGAAAATGGCCAACGGAATAGCTGACAATCTACTTATTACAACCTACTTATCGTGCAAAGCTCCAGTAATGCTGGCTCCCGCTATGGATTTAGATATGTTTAAACATCCTTCAACAACGAAAAACATGGATGTTTTAAAATCTTACGGTAATATTCTCATTGAACCTACTTCTGGCGAGTTGGCAAGTGGACTCGAGGGCAAAGGTCGAATGGAAGATCCTGAAAAGATTCTTGAAAAAGTGAGTAACCTTTTCATATCAAAAAAAAAACTCCAAAATAAACTAAAACATAAACATTTTATTGTAACAGCCGGACCGACCTACGAAAAGATAGACCCTGTTCGCTTTATTGGAAATTTTTCGACTGGTAAAATGGGATTTGCAATTGCTGAAAGTTTAGCCGAATCAGGGGCAAAAGTTTCTCTTATTTCTGGCCCTGTCAATATCAAAGCTCAACACCCAAACATAACAACTTTCTCGGTTCTTTCGGCTAAAGAAATGCACAAAAAGGCCGTAGAACTTTTTGCTATTTCTGACGGAGCTGTGATGACTGCTGCTGTTGCAGATTATGCTCCTGAAAATATTTCTGATAAGAAAATCAAACGCAACAACTCGAAATTTAATCTCAACTTAATTGCCAACCCCGATATTGCAGCTGAACTTGGAGCCTCTAAAACCAATACACAAATTTTAGTTGGTTTTGCTCTCGAAACTAACAACGAAGAAGAAAATGCTCAAAAAAAACTACAAAAAAAGAAACTCGATTTCATTGTTCTAAATTCTTTAAACGACAGCCATTCTGGTTTTGGTCACAACACAAATAAAATTACAATAATTGACACTAACAATAATGTTGAAAAATTTGAGTTAAAGACTAAAAAGGAAGTATCTTTAGATATTGTAAGCAAAATTATCGATATTTCTAAAAGCAAATAATCATTATGAGACATTTATTTTTGGTTCTACTTATTTCTGCAACACTGAGTCAAGCATTTTCACAGGAGCTGAATGCTCGTGTCCAAATTTCAGCACAACAAATTCAAGGTAGCACCAACAAAGAAGTTTTTAGAACCCTCCAAAAATCGCTTTTCGAATTTATTAATAATAGACAATGGACTAATAATATATATGCTCCCGAAGAACGAATTGAATGTACCTTTCAAATCAATATTTCAGAACTAGTTTCTTCCGATAATTATAAAGGTACCATGCAAATACAAGCTAATCGTCCCGTTTTTGGTACTAACCTGAATACTGTTTTAGTAAACCATCGTGATGTCGATATTCAATTTCAATATGTTGAACACGATGCGTTAGAATTTAACGAAACAACTCATGGAAATAATCTTACAGACATAATTGCATATTGGTCATATATTATCTTAGGTATGGATTACGACTCATTCTCACCCAAAGGAGGCTCCGAATTCTTCACAAAAGCTGAGACCGTAGTAAATAATGCCCAGAATGCACAAGAAAAAGGATGGAAAGCTTTCGAGGGACAAAAAAATAGATACTGGATAATTCAAAATATTAATGATTCAAAATATTCTGGTATACGCGATTTCATGTACCAATATCACCGTCTAGGTTTAGATAAAATGGGAGAAAAAGTAACTATTGGAAGGTCAAAAATTGCAGACAGTTTTAAATTATTACAAAAGGTTTATCGCGAAAAGCCCAATCCATATATGCCTTATTTACAATTAATTTTCGATGCCAAGGCTGACGAATTCGTAAATATTTTTAGCGAAGGTCCTCCAGATGAGATTAACCGAGTGTATAATATTTTAACAGAAATAAACCCTGCAAATCTAAGTAAGTATAAGAAAATGAAAGAACACTAAAAAAATCATTCTTATTCATTAATAATCAGAAATATATTTCTCTAAAATGTTTCGTAAGCTTAAAATCCACAACTATATATTGATTGATAACGTCGAAATTAATTTTTCGAATGGATTCAATGTTATTACAGGCGAAACAGGTTCAGGAAAATCTATTTTGCTTGGTGCTCTAGCCCTCATTTCAGGACAAAGAACTGATCCATTAGTTTTGAAAGACAAAGAAAAAAAATGTATTATCGAAGCTGAAATCACATTACAAAATGATAATTTAAAAACTTTCTTTTCTAATCATGATTTAGATTTTGAAAACGAAACCATCATCCGTCGTGAAATAAATATTAATGGGAAATCTAGGGCATTTATCAACGATAGTCCTGTTGTTCTTAAAACACTTGAAAAATTAAGTCGTTTTGTTTTTGATATTCATACTCAAGATCAAAATATTTTGCTTAAAGACGATTCATTCCGCTTACAATTTGTCGACACAGTTGCTAAGTCAACAAAAGAATTAACCCACTACCAAAATATACTAAAAGAACATCGCTCTTTAGAAACCGAGGTTAATAAAATTATTGCTGCCAATAAAAAGTTCCAAAACGAATTAGAGTTCATCGAATTCCAATACCAACAACTTAACGAGGCTAATCTAGAATCTCAAGAACAAGATTTATTGGAAGCTGAAATTGAAGAACTAAAGCATGCCGAGGAAATAAAACAAGCATTAAATATTGCAAATAATTTAATTACTGGAGATGACAACTCCATATTATCTCTTCTTAATTTTGTAGAACAGGAACTTCAAAAGATAAGTCCTTATTTTAAAGATTCGAGAGATTACTTAAAAAGAATAAAATCTAACATTATAGACCTTCAGGATATGGCTCCTGATATCGAAACGGCTGCTGAGGATATTGAATATCTGCCCGAAAAAATAGAATTTATCAACGATAAGCTCAATCTACTCAACACCCTTCAGCAGAAACATAGAGTAGAATCTGTAGATGCATTGATTGAGATTAGAGATAGTTTAGACAATCAACTTTCAAATTTTAGTCATTCGAAAATAGAAATTGAAGAAAAACAAAAACAACTTTTAAAGCTAAAATCTGACTTGCAAGAATCCGCAAATCTCTTAAGTGAGAAAAGAAAATCTTCTTTTAAATTTATTGAAAAGGAAACCATAAAGTCTATAAATTACATAGGAATCCCTAACGCAAGGTTTTCTTTAAAACACAAAATAACAGAGTCTTTCGAACCAGAAGGACAAGATGAAATCCGATTCTTCTTTTCTGCGAATAAAGGCACAGAATTAGACGACCTAAATAAAATTGCTTCGGGTGGCGAAGTTTCTAGACTTATGCTATCGCTCAAGCAATTACTATCTAAGACTACTGGTTTATCAACACTTATCTTAGACGAAATTGATACAGGTGTTTCTGGAGAAGTGGCTAATAAAATGGGGAAATTAATGCAAAAAATGTC
Source organism: Bacteroidales bacterium (assembly GCA_027064025.1). Taxonomy (GTDB): domain Bacteria; phylum Bacteroidota; class Bacteroidia; order Bacteroidales; family JAFGXI01; genus JAFGXI01. The sequence goes on along the minus strand of JAMOQL010000070.1, from coordinate 8,402 downwards.
GAAAAACCGACAACTTATTGTTATCACACATTTACCTCAAATAGCAGCAAAAGGCGATGTTCATTTTAAAGTATTAAAAGACGATACTAAGAAGATAACAGTAAGTAAAGTTATAAAACTTAACGAAAAAAATCGAATTATAGAAATTGCACAGCTACTTAGCGGTGAGAGCATCAGTAATGCTGCCATAAACAATGCCAAAGAATTAATAAATAATTAATATTTCAAATATCAATTCTGATAATAATAATAAACTAATTACTTTTATAAAAAATAAATAATATGGGTAAAGAAAATTCAAGTGTAAGTTGGAAAGGAAATATGGCTTTCGAAGCTAATATTGCAGATCAAAAATTCATGATAGATGCAGGAGCAGCCGTTGGTGGAGAAGACAAAGGGCCAACCCCTAAACCTTTAATGCTAACTGCTTTGGCAGGTTGCACAGCTATGGATGTTATTTCTATCCTTAAAAAAATGCGAGTAGAATTAAATGACTTTAAGGTTTCTGTAGATGGCGAATTAACAGATGAGCATCCAAAACATTTTATTAAAATGATAGTTACTTATGAATTTTGGGGTAACGATTTAGAAGCTTCAAGAGCCAAAATCGAAAAAGCCATTAACTTATCTGAAGAACGTTATTGTGGCGTTAGTGTGGTATACAAAAAAGTAATGCCTGTAGAAAGTGAAATTATTTTTCACGAAGCATAATATTATTGAACCATAAAAAAGGGCTTACTTAAAATTATTAAGTAAGCCTTTTTTGTAGTTTAGAAATCTACTTAAATTTCTTTAATACATCTTTCACAGCATCTTTGTGAATAGTAAAGCCCATCATTTTAAGTTTCATATAATCTTCTGAGAAAAAATAATATCCAAATTCTTTAGCATTTACATCATTATTTCGAGAACCCGAACTACTATCTTTTATCAAAAACCAAGTCTTACCATCTTTCTCATAATAACCAACTAAGTGCATTCCGTGATCGTCGGTCGTTGTTTTATTCGAAAAACGAAATTGCCTAGCGTCTTCGTTGATATATTTGGATGGAATATCAAAATCTGGAATAATTGCTACATTTGGCTCTCCTTTGGAGTTTAAGAATCCTGCTTCCGACACATCACCTCCAATACTCATGGTATATCCTTCTTTTATAGCCCTTTTCATTACATCCATAAATTCGTCTAGTGGTATATTATAATACTCTTTAGAATTCCACCAATTATCTGGCACATCGTAAGAACACTGCTTATAATATGGTGCTTGTTTATAAGATAAAATTTCTACATAATCATCAGGATTAATTTTTAAATAATCTTTCAAATAAGTAATCGGAGTATACTCTTTACCATCCACTTTAAACATTTCTGGAGGAGTCCCCACGTAGTGATTCATAATAGATTTAATAGTAGCTAAAACAACTGATTTATCCCAAGCGCTATTCTTTTTTACAGATTTTAAGTAATTGTTCATTTCAGCGTACATTTTATCGTGCGAATGAAATTTTTGTCCATTTAAACCATTAAAAATACTCCAAGGCATAGCTCCAAACCTTTTATAAACACGCGCCACAGCATTGCCCTCCGACCCTTCTTCAAAAATAGTTACTCCTCTACTATCTACAAATCCTTCTGCTTTTAATAAATATTCGTTATAAAAAGTAAAAGCTTCCGAAATCTTTACTTCCTTATTATACATTCGCTTAACTTCACTTTCGTAAAACGATGTGGTAGAGAAGTCCCAGCAAGTTCCTGTACTCCCTTGCGAAAGAGTTGGATTGTGCCATTGGCTAGTGTATAAACTTACTTTAGCAGGATAGTTATGTCCTGCTGCATCAGCTTTAAAACGCTTATAAACCTTGCTATGATGCTTCGTTGCCTCTACTGCATTAATATCTTTTAAAATAGTACTGTAATAATAACTCTCCCCCTTATCATATACCTGAAAGGTTCCTTTATCTTTATTTTGAGCAAACAAGCCGCTTACACTTGCTAAAACTATTGCAATCATCAATCTTTGCTTCATTACTTTTATTATTTAATTATTATTATATAAGTTCAATCTGACTTGCTAAGTTAATTGTTTTCTTCTTCTTAAATGATATTCTTTAACAGGATTATTTTACTACAGAAATATCAACATAATATCCATTATGCTTCCTAATGTTTAACACTTGTCCACCTTCAAAAATTAAATACTGTCCCTTCACACCTTCTAATCTAGCCTCAATTTCTGGTGTTTTATCTAAATTCACACTACTTACCTTCTCAGGATAATTCAAAATAGGATAAGTAATTTCTGTAACTTGGTCATCGATTAGATAATCTGAAAAGTTTGCTTTTTTGAGCAACTTATGCGCTTTATCACGTTCATCAAGCAAGTTAATACCATTATCTATGTTATTAGATAACATTTTTCTCCAATTCGTTTTATCAGCAAAATTCTTTTTCAATTCAACCTCTAGCAAACCCGATATTTGGCGATAAGGAACTTTAGCAATTCTAATTGCTTTAGATGCCCCTTGATCTATCCAACGTGTTGGTATTTGTGTATAACGGGTTATCCCAACCTTTAAAGAACTACTAATGGCTAAATAAACATAATGATCCACCAAACTATTTTTCTTTGCCCATTCCATATCTCTAGATATTCCAAGATGAGACTGATCTAGCTCAGGCCTAACAATAGAAGGAGATGCTTGAGGCACAGTTTGAAAACAAGAAAAACAATAACCTTGACCATAGGACTTTCTCATTTTACGTGCACAATGGATACAATTAATAGTTCCGTTAAACGATATTTTAACTCTTTGTCCTATTAAATCGTTTATTATTAAACTCTGATTACTCGACTTCAATATATATTTTACAGGTACTAAGTATTGACTATTTAGTTTGATTAAGTTTCCAGAAAAAAGCATTTTATATATATTTTATTAAAAAATCCGAATTTAATGATTAAAATTTTATATTTGTATAAAATAAACAAGTAAAAATTAATTAATTAAATAGAAAATAATGAAAAAATTAACACTCTTATTTGTGACATTAACTTTTATCATTGTTAATGTACAAGCACAAGACGATGAACTAGTTTCGAAAAAAGGTTTTAAAATTTTACCTGAAGCAGGTGATATTGCAATAGGTGTAGATGTTGCTCCTTTTATTAATACTTTAAATTTTATGGGTGGAACAAGTACTGGACCTAAAATGAGTTTTGGTGATAACCTTAGTATTTTCGGCAAGTATTATGCAAATGCAAATATGGCCTATAGAGTTAAATTTGCCATGAATAGAATTTCATCAACAGAAAACAATTATGTGTTAGACCAAACAGTTTTAGGTGCTACAGAAAACGATGTAGTCGAAGATAAAGGAACTTTCTGTTATTCTAAAATAGCCGTATCTGTTGGTTTTGAAAAAAGAAGAGGTAATAGTCGCTTACAAGGATACTATGGTGCTGATTTCTTCTTTCAATATGCAAATGGTTCTGTCGGAAATACAAATTTAACTGCTACATACGGAAATGCTTTTGGACCAAGTAATACAACTCCTGTTTCAACAGACTTCGTTAATGGAGGTGAATTTGCTACAGGAAAAAGAACTACAGAAATAAATGCTGGTAGTTCATTAGGATTAGGCTTAAGAGGCTTTGTTGGAGTTGAATATTTTATTGCTCCAAAAATCTCTTTAGGAGGTGAACTTGGTTGGGGTGCTGCTTACCAAATAGGCTTCGATGGTTCTGAAACAACTGAAGAATGGGATGCAGTATCTAATACTGTTAAAACTATTACAGAAAAAAATGGTGGACAAGACAATCAATTTATTATCGGTTCTACTGGAGCTACACAAGGCTTTTTCGAAACTAACGGTTGGTTAGGTCTTACTGGAAATATTAATATTATCTTCCACTTTTAAGAAAATATAAAAATGTAATATGCTCAAATATTTATGAGCTATAATTAATTATTAAGCTGTTCCTTTTGGAGCAGCTTTTTTATTGATATTCTACATCTGATGATAATAAGCCAATTCCTGGATTGGATTCTTTAAATATTTTAAGATTCTTAACCCCTTACTTTTTGCTATAAATTCAATCTGATCCTTAAATTCAACCGATATACTCCCAACAAAAACAATAGATTCATTCTTTACATTCTGATAAGGTAACACATGCCAATCAAAAAATTCTAGGAAACTCTTTTCTACTATACGATTAATTTCAGGAATATGGATATTTTGTTTTAAAAACGGAGCCAAACTCGCTAAAAATCTATTTGGATAATCTTGTCGATATATTTTATCTATTATCTGATCCACTGTTAGATTGAAGTTACTAATAAATAAATCTTCAACGTTCTTACTTAATTGTTGATTAAGAAATTGTTTAATTAAAGTCAGACCTAAATTAGCACCACTACCTTCATCACCAAGAATATATCCTGTTGACCTAATATTATCGACGATCACAGAGCCATTATACAAACCTGAATTAGAACCTGTTCCTAAAATACAAACTATCCCCCGCTTTTTCTGAAAAACAGCTCTAGCAGCTGCTAACAAATCCGATTCTATACTAATCTTCGCATTATTAAAAACGGCTTTAATAGGGTGATTAACAATATTGCATCTTTCTTCGGTACTGCAACCTGGTCCGTAGAAGTATACTTCTTCTATTTGATTTAAAGAATACCCCTTTGGAAAGTTACTTTTTATTTCTTCAATCACAAATTGCTCATCCAAGAAGAAAGGATTTATACCTTTTGTTTCAAAGTTTACTTGATTCCTTCCATCTATTATTATCCAATCCGTTTTAGTCGACCCGCTATCTGCAATTATTATCATATGATACCTTTTTTATTATAAAATACCAAAGATATTGAAAATCATTCAATAAAAAATCCCTAAAGCAAAAGCTAAAGGGATTAATTCCATATTTAAGAAAAATATTTCTTTTTATTTTAAAATGCTCTTAGATATTACTAACCTTTGAACTTGATTTGTTCCTTCATAAATCTGAGTTAATTTCACATCACGCATAATTTTCTCAACATCGTAATCATAAGAATAACCATCTCCCGCCATAATTTGAACAGCATCCGTAGCAATTTCCATTCCTATATCAGTAGCCCAATACTTAGCCATAGCAGAACTTAACCCTGGGTTTTTAACACCTGAATCATACTCCCAAGCAGCTCTCCAAGTCATTAATCTAGCAGAATCTAATTTTGTAGCCATTTCAGCTAACATAAAAGCAATAGCTTGTTGTGCTGCAATTGGTTTCCCAAACTGAATACGTTGTTTTGACCAGTCTCTAGCAGTTTCAAAAGCTCTACGAGAAGCGCCTACAGCTAATGAAGCTACACCTGTTCTAGTTCTATCAAAAGTTTTCATAGCGATAACAAAACCTAAACCTTCTTTTCCAACTAAATTTGTAACAGGAACTTCAACATCTGTAAAAATAATTTCATTTTGTACTGATGCTTTTTGACCCATTTTTTGCATTCTAGGCTTTATCTCTACTCCAGGAGTATTGGTTGGAACCATAATAGCAGATAAACTACGAGATCCTCTTTCTGGATCAGTCAATGCAAACACTGTTAATACTGTAGAAGCCTCTGCATTTGTAATAAATCTTTTATGACCATTAATAACATACTTATCGCCTTTGCGAATAGCTGTAGTTTTAATTCCTTGAACATCGGAACCCGCATTAGGCTCTGTTAAACAATAACCAGCAACAGCTTTCTCCTCTACTAAACGACCAAACCATTCTTTTTTAAGCTCCTCAGAAGCAGCCACATACAAAGGCGTAAGTGCCAGTGTATTAGCATCGATACTAATTCCTGTTCCGATACAACCAAAACCTAATTCCTCTGAAGTTAATGTTCCCTCAAAAAGATTATAGCCATTTCCTCCATATTCTTTTGGCATTAAACCATTCATAATGCCTTCATCATATGCTTTCTTAACAACATCCCAAGGAAATTCAGCTTTTGCATCGTTTTCTCGTGCAACAGGAATAATATACTTTGCAGTAAAATCCCTATATTTTTCAATAATTTCTTGATGCCTACTTGTTAAAGATAAATCTATCATATTATGTATTTTTATGTATTTTTTCAGCGCGTTAAAGTACAATATATTTTTTATATTATCAATACCCTTCACGTATATTATCTATTCAGAAACAAAATTTTATGTATTAGAGCAACTGCTCTCTTTTTTGTTTTTATAGTTAAACGAGAAATCCCTTAGTTAATAGAAAATAATAAATCAGACTTTCACCTATTAATTATCAATAATTACTTTTGTAATATATACGCATTATTCATATCTTCGTTTAATAATTACTTTACTAAAAAATCTTAATAAATAACAAAATTCAAAAAATGAAAAAAACTCTACTACTATTGTTGATATTTACCGTAATCAGCTTATTTTCTGACTTATCCGCACAAAAAAACGATAAAATGGAAGATATAAAATACAGAAGAAGTTCGTTACATACTATGTTAATTGAAACAAGTGACTTCCCTAACAAAGAAGTTGTGATGAAGGCATATAAAGAAGCTCCTTTCCCTGACAAATATAACAATCACACCATAGGTGAAAAATCATTCGATCCAAAACAATACCTTGTTTCTGATGAAGCTATTAAAGCGGCTGGAATAAAAAAAAACCAAAAAGATATAGAAAACGGGAAACTCCCTGAAATGCCATTAATTATAGAAAACTATTTCGATAAAAATAAAATTGCAAACAAAATGATTGCAAAATGGTTTGACAGAGACTCATTAGGAGCTTTTGATATGAATCTAATTGGAGAACGAGGCATGTACAATGCTTCTGATATGGCAGCTAAAATTGCACAAGGAACAGCTAGAGGAACAGCTTCGCTAGCTGATGCAGGAGAAGAACTTATTAAAAACACTTTTGTTGTCGTTACTAAATTAAAATTTGTCAGCAACGAAACTGTGGCTGCAGGAATACGTGAAGTTTCGCTTGAAGCTGCCAATCAAATTAAAAACGAAATGATACGACAAGCTGCAATCATAGCTGCAAACAAAATATACGAAAAAACCAAAGAAGGTTATTCCGTATGGACTACAGCGTATTTATATCAGCTCAATTGGAACGATTCTATAGCAGCCGTATTCTATAACAATATGTGGATGGATAAATCTAGCATTAACCCTACTAAAAAAGAACTTTTTGATAATTCAGATTTATTTTCTCTCAATTTTGTTGGATCTGAGAAAGCAAGTAGCCTTGTTACATTTTCGCTTAAAAAAGGGGAAGGAAATAGAACCGACGAACAAGTTATCGAATTAGCAACTATCAGGAATATTGATGCAGTATATGCTAAACTTCAGAAAAAATACGATGTATTTAAAACCAAAACACCCCTATATACAGGCTATCCTATTACGGCAAAAATCGGAATGAAAGAGGGTCTAGAGGGCGGCGAGAAATTCGAAGTACTCGAGCAAATGATAGATAAAAAAACAGGTTTAACAGTGTACAAAAATAAAGGTGTAATTAAAGTGGACAAAAAATTAATCTGGGATAATAGATATAATGCAGGCGAGTCTCCAAAAAATCCTGTCTTAGATAAAGACGGGAAACCTATTACCGTTACAACTTTTAAAGGCGGAAAGAAATTCTATTCAGGAATGTTAATCAGACAATTAAAATAATAAAGTAACTTAAAAATTAAAACATGAAAAAAGTAATGACAAAAAGTGTATTGCTAATTCTAGCTATCTTGAGCTTTTCACTAACAGTAAATGCACAAAAAAGAAAAGCAAATAAAGACACTGAAAAATGGAAATACGAAATTGAATGTGCAGGAACGGGATCACAAGGGACCTACTTAGTTAAAGTTTGGTCTTATTCTAAGAAGCCTAAAATAGCCATCGAACAAGCTAAAAAAAATGCTATTCATGGAATAATATTTAAAGGTTTCTCCGGTGGTGGTCAGGGATGTACTTCTCAAAAAGCCTTAGCAAGAACCCCTAGCTTAGAATTTGACCATGCCGATTTCTTTAAAGAATTCTTTAAAGACGGTGGTCGATACATGAAGTTTGTTAGCTCTTCTACAGACGCTTCTGTAGGCGCTGGTGATGTATTAAAAGTAAGTAAAAAATTGTATAAAGTAGGAGTTGTTGTTTCTGTTCAAAAAGATGCTTTAAGAAAAGATTTGGAAGCAGCGGGAATACTTAAAGGTTTAGCATCAGGATTTTAAAAAATAATAATTATGAATATAAAAAGAATAATACTATTTAGCACCATATTATCGTCAATGTTGATAATATCATGTAATCCTCCTAGTAAAATTGCAGGTAGCTATACCCATAAAACAGAATGTTTGGGAACTGAATTAGACGGTTCTCAAACTC
>JAMOQL010000069.1 GCA_027064025.1 Bacteroidales bacterium | reverse complement strand
TCAGCTGGTTAGAGCATCTGACTGTTAATCAGAGGGTCCTTGGTTCGAGTCCAAGAAGAGGAGCATATTGGACAAGCCGCTAGGAATAGCGGCTTTTTCTTTTTCAAAACTTTCTAACTCCTTGATTTGGGATCAGTCGTAAAAGTTGTGGGATTAAGCAACTTAAGCAAAAATATTAGTTAATCTAAATAGGAAGAATTCTGTATTTCTAACTCCTCTAAATTGAGCTCTAAAAGCTTTTATTTTACATCAAGTATCATTATTAAAAATGTAGTTTGTAGATATTGTATCTGAACCTTGTATCTGAAATTACAGAAGTTGCTACCTTTGTTAGTGTATTGATTTTTATATCAAAAAATATATTTTGCTATTATCCTACTATTTATGTATTATTGTAATAATCTTAGATTTTTATTTCAATGTCATAAAATTAGTATAGCGTTTGTGAGGATTTTTAATATTGTCATATTAATATTATTATGTAATACTATTTCTATTGCAGATAGTTTGGCAAATAAGATAGATAGCTTAGAGACAAAGCTTAAGTTTGTAGAATTAAAAGACAGGGCAAAGATTCTAAATAAGCTTTCCGATGCTTATTTAGATATTTCGTTGGAAAAGTCGAGGACATATTCTAGAAAGGCCTTGCAAATTAGCATAGAAGATGATAATTATAAAGAAAAGGCGAATGCCTATATCAACTTTGCCAATGCTTCTTGGTACGATGGAATAACGGATTCCGTCTTGTATTTTTATAAAATTTCCTTAAAAATATATGAAGAGGTAAATGATTCTTCAGGAATTGCAGACTCGTATAATAGAATGGCCTTAGTATATGAGCACACAAATGATTATGATAGATCTATTGATTATATGCTTCAATCATTAATTATCTACCAAAAAATGGGTAATAGTCTAGGAGAGGCTAGAGTTCATAATAATATTGGTATAATATATAATAATACAAATCAGTCTGAAGAAGCATTAATACATTATAAACGAGCTTTGTTTTTGTTCAAACAAGAGGAGTCTGAAACGGAGGAGGCTAGGGTAATTAATAATATTGGGACAATATATTTTGAGGCTTCTAAAATAGATAGCGCTATAATAATGATTTTGGAAGCTATTAAGATTCATAAAAGAATGTTTAATAAGAAAGCTTTAGCAAGTGAGTATTCAAATTTAGGAATCTTATATTCTGAAAAATCTGATTACCAATTGTCTGATGATTATTTTGATAAGGCATTGGTCTTGCAGAAAGAAATAAAGAATCAATACGGAATAAGTTCTGTAGAAAATGAAATTGCAAATAAATGCTTTAATAGAAACCAATATGATAAAGCTATTTCATTTTATCGTCAGTCTATTGCAATTAAATTAAAAATTAATGATACTAAAGGATTAAGTGATATTTATCAGTCAATGTCGTCCCTTTATGATACTATTTCAAATCCTGTTAAAGCATTGAAATATCACAAATTATATGTAGAAGCATTATTGAAGGTATTTAATCTTGAGAAAGAGGAACAAATAGCAGATATTACGACTAAATATAAAACAGAAGAAAAAATTAAAGAAAATATTCTTTTACAGAAAAAAATTGAAAATAAAAAGAAGGCTCAGTGGATTCTTTCTCTTATAAGTATTGCATTATTATTTATTTCGGTGATAGCAATTATTTCTATCCGATTAAAAACAAAATTATTGAAGCAGAATAAACTTAATTACAAACAAAAAGAAGAGCTATCTCAATTGAGTATTCAAAGCAAAATAAATGAGAATAAACGATTACAGGCAGAGGCTAAACAAAAAGAAATAGAAAAAAACTTACTCGAAGAAGATATTAAAAAACAGCAAAAGATAAATGAGCTGCAAAGAGAGAAACATAAGCAAGCGATAGAACATAAAAATAAAGAATTGGTGACATCTACGATGCATATTGTTAATAAAAACCAAGTGTTGACTAATATAAAACGATCTATTGAAGGTCGGTATAATTTGACGGAAATAGAAAAGAATAATCTAAAACCGATTATTCTAGAAATTAATTCAAATATAAATTTAGATAACGATTGGGATGATTTTAAAATGCATTTTGAAGAGGTAAATAATGACTTTTTCTCTAAATTACAATCCAGATTTCCTAAATTGACGAAGAACGATTATAAATTATGTGCGTATATGCGTATGAATCTGAGCTCTAAAGAAATAGCTCAGATATTAAATATTACTCTTTCGGCAGTTAGTAAAAGTAGAAATAGGCTTCGTAAGAAGATGAACTTAGATTCTTCTGTCAAACTTACTCGATTTATGATGGATTTGTAAATTATATTTCAAACAGATAAATCCTTTGACCCCACAGATGCTAAGTTACACAAACGTATCATTGATAAAGTCAATAAAATAGTCAAGCAAGAAGGTATTGTATTACGTCAGACTTACACCAGAACATTGAAATAATTATTGATAGACCAACGCTTTCGTTCTCATCCAAAGAGACGAAAGAAAGCCAAAGCCGCTTTACGTAAAATAAAAACAATAGCAGATCGTCAGGTTCGAGATATCGAAAGACAATTTACCGATAATCAGAAAAAGCAATATAAAGATTTAGTCATTATTTTAAACAAAATATTATGACAAAAGAGAGGCGATAAAAATAAGATTTACAGCATACACGAACCAGAAGTTAGTTGTATTGCAAAAGGTAAAGAGGCTAAGAAATTTGAATTTGGAAATAAATCGGGAAAAGTTTTAACAAAAAACTCGAAAATTGTAGTTGGAGTACTTGCTTTTGAAGGTAATCCTTACGATGGACATACCCTTGAAGCACATTTAATACAAACAGAATATTTAACACAGAAGAGACCTGAAATAGGAATTGTTGATAGAGGATATAAAGGGAAAAAGAATATTAATGGAACAGAAATAATTTTACCTTCTGTGCCCAAGAAAGATGCTACACAATACCAAAAACAAAAAGCAAGGAGACAATTTAGAGCAAGAGTAGGTATTGAACCCGTAATAGGTCATATTAAACACGACCACAGAATGTTGAGGAATTATTTGAAAGGTGCAATTGGCAATCAATTAAATACAATTTTAGCAGGAACAGGGTTCAATTTAAAGAAAATGCTCAATAGAATTAAAGAGCAATTCCTTTTAGGGTAGTATCCCATAAACTGTGTAAACTAAAAATCTACTGGTTCGATAACTTAAATTCTCAGTCTCTCTGCAAATATAGTCATAAATTGATTTAAAATAATGCCCCAATTCCGAACAGGCATAGTCCATTTTTTAGTTACT
>JAMOQL010000068.1 GCA_027064025.1 Bacteroidales bacterium | reverse complement strand
AAAAGATATTTATTTGATTTAAAATGGAAAGATGATTATTCTTGTTTAAAGTGTGGAAATACAAAAGGATTTGTTGGTAAAGATAAGTTCTCTAAACGTTGTACTAAATGTGGATACCATGAATCATCAACAGTATTTACAATATTCCATAGATTACGTTTTCCTATTCAAAAGGCATTTTATATTGTGTTTCTTGTTTATGCTAACAAAGGCGATATTAACGCTGTAGAATTATCAGAAATTGTTGATTTAAGACTTAATACCGCTTGGGCATTCAAGAAAAAAGTTATTGAGCGCATAGAAGCCAAATCAAAAACTGATGATTCAGAAGGTTGGTCTTATTTAATTTTAGATGAATAATTAAAGAAAATGTTCAATATAGGTTGTTTCTATTTCTCTTCATTAAAAATTCAGAACTTTCGGCTCAAAAAAGACAAATATATTTCAATTTATTTATCGGATATTTTTAAGGATAAATCCCATACCATTTTTCGGAGCTATTATATAATCTGATTTGTGTTTTATACCTACTGAGTCTTTTTACAAACTTTTTGATTAATGATAAATCCATGTCCCCAAAATGGGTCTGAAATCATGAAAGTATTTAACAGATTGTATATAAACTGAAAATTATCAGCAAGAAAACTAATCGTTTTAATTGATAGTTTTCTTGCTGATAGTATACTTATTTTTTAATAATTTTAGTTTGTATTATTCCTGATTTCGAATATACTCTTAATATATATAAGCCATTATTCAGCTCTGATAAATCAATCTCTTGATTTCGAGAATTAATCTTCGAGCTAAAAACAAGTTTACCTATACTGTTGTAAATATTAATGTTTTGGGCATCAATAGTATTTATTGTAATATTGTTATTAAAAGGATTTGGATACACTATTACAGAACTATTATTAATCACATTTTGAGTTGATGTTATTGTAGGGTCTGCAATAAGCTCAATATCATCAAAATAATAAGGATTTACATGAGTTGAGTCAATATCGAAAAAGATCACTATTTTATCATAAGTGTTTGATTGCGCTCCTGAGAAATCAAATTCCATTTCTTCCCAATTATTTATCTGTGTATTTGTTAATTGCACAGCATGATTAATGTTTGCATCTGTATGGTCTTCTAATTTTATGGTGATTTTACATATTTTAGGAGCATAAACCTTCATTCTAATAACAGTGTTTGGTCCAAAAACTATGGTATTACTTAAATTGCCTGCTATTCCAGCCCAAACTTCGCTACCAGAATTTGTATAACCAACCGAATCGCTTGTGTTAATACCTGTTTGGTATGGGTTATATATTTCTGCAAAATCATTTCCGCCAAAGCCCTCGAAAATTAAATCAATATTGTCGTAGTCTGCAAACATCTGGTTTGTTGCGTCATCGAAAAAGTTAATTGAAATATCGGTTTTTGTAGAGTTTTGTATTTCGCTTGCAGCGTATCCACTAAATGCATTATCAGTAAATGAAATTCCAAAATTTGAAATGCTATTACTATTTTCATGCGAATCGGCTGACCCTTGAAGACTTATTTCTGCATTTGTGTTATCGATAACATTAATACTTGCAGTCAAACCTTGTGGAATATTTGAAACTGTAAAATGAGTGTCTTCTGTTAATGGACCTGTTGTTGCAAATTGTGCTCCGTTTTCTAATAGAACAGAAATAGAGTTTCCTATATTACCGTTTGCACTTTCATTAAAATCGGCACCAGACCATGTTATAATAGGATTACTACTTGTCGGATTTGCAATTAATTCAATATCGTCGAAATAATATGTTTCGCTGTCAGCTGTACCTGCATTAAACATTAAAACTATCTTATTGTATGTATTTGATGGTTCTCCTGAAAAATCGAAAGTCAATTCTTCCCACGTTCCTGTTGTTGAACAAGCCGAATATCTTTCTGCATTTACATTTGCATCAGCTTGGTCTTCTAGCTTAAGGATTATTGTACCTGTATTTGGAGCATAAACTTTCATTTTTATGATACTGTTTGGTCCAAAAATAATTTTATTACTTAAGTTAGCAGCAACCCCATCGTAAGTATTACTACCACTATTTACAACCTGTCCTATACGTCCACTTGTATTTATACCGCCAGAAATAGTATTGTTAATCTCTGTAAAAGCGGTTCCCGATCCCCATGCAATAGAGAAATCTAAATCAATATTGTCATAATCAGCAAACATCTGGTCTTGTGGAGCATTTAAGTAATTTACCGATATATCGTTTCTTGAAGAGTTTATTATTTGACTAGCAGTTAAACTATTAAAAGCAGCATTGGTAAACGATATTCCTAAATCTGAGATATTGTTAATGCTTTCGTGTAAAGCTGCTGAACCTGTAAGTGTAATTGTAGAATTTGTATTATCTAAAACATTAATATTTACCGATAAACCAGAAGGAATATTAGATGTATTAAAATGCGTACCCTCAGTTAATTGACCAGTTGTTGAGAATTCCGCTCCATTTTCTAATAGAACAGAAATAGAATTATCAATACTACCATTATTAACTATGCTTTCATTAAACTCTAACGGCGACCAAGTCGCAATAGGGTCAGTTGTTTTTGTAATTATAAATTCATCAATAATATTATCATTTGCATCTATTGCTTTAAATGATAATTGTTCGCCATCAATATCAACGGTACAATAGTGAAGTACTCTCTGGCCAGTTTCAAACCACCATTTAGAAGGGTCTGTGTCAACCATTGGAGCTCCTGCGCCACCTGTAATGATTTGGCATCTACCTTGTCCTGCCTCACTACCATATTCCGAAACAGGAGCACTTGTGCTTATGTTTCTATTTATAGGTTTCGATCTTTGGTAGTTATGAGTATGACCATTAAAAACCATATCAACACTATAATCGTCAAATGCTTGCCACCAAGTATCAAAAAAGCTATCCATTTCCCCTGCATGTCCACCTGAAGTAAAGAAAGGTCTATGGAAGGTTACGAACTTCCATGTTTTATCTGTATTGGCAAGTGTATTTTGCAACCAAGCTAAATCGGTTTCGTGCGAAGCATCTTCCATATAAATAAATATAAATATTGCATTACCATATTCATAAGAGTATGAATAGTTGTCGCCAGGAAGTGTATATAAATCGGTGAAATTTGGACTGCCTAAACCATCATGATTACCAAAAGAATGATAAATTAAGTTGTCAGAAACAAGGTTGTCTCCATAACTAAACCAATCGTTCCATTGACTTTCATTACTTCCGTCTTCTACTATATCTCCTACAAAAATTGCAAATTCATTTTCTTCGGTTGCATTTGCAACAGATTGCCAATCACTTAAATTAGTTCTACTATCGCCTAAAACAGTAAAAGAATACTGAGTTGTTGATGCGGCAGGACTTTTTGATGTTGCAAAAGTTTTATCTGCTGTCCATCCGTCAATATCTGAATTGTAGATTGAATAATGAATTGTAGCCTCAGGAGTTACGCCGTCAGGGAATGTAAAATTAAATAGCGTATTAGGATTCCAAGAGGAGCTACTAGTTGCAGCGTGAGTACCTTCATTATAATCAATTGTGTAACCCCATTTAATTTGATCTGCCGAACCATTACTACGCCAAGTAATGGTAAGCCCATTAAGAGGGTCGTTTGTGCTGCCCCAATGAATATCGTCTACATTTGCAGATTCTGCAGTTACATTTTCTGAAGTAGAATTGTTAGCAATATACTCATCAGAGGAAAGAATTACCTCAGCGTTAACATTATATGTATTAGGAACAGACATGTCAGCGGTTTGTGTAAAAGTATAGGAGCCTGTTTCTCCTTGTGCTAAATTTAAGGAAGTTGTTTCTGTTGTTGTAGTACCATTATCTACAGAATAGGAAACATCGAAATTAGATTGGGTATTGTTTCCTAAATTTGTCACTTCTACTTCAATAGAAACAGATGCATTTGGCAGTATTGAAGTATTTGGATTAATAATATTTATTGCTAAATCGTTATCGTATACAACCAAAGTGTATTCAATAATCAGCTCTGGAGCATCTGCAGAAGATCCATCATAAGATTCCGCTATTCTCTGACCGCTACCTGTAATAAAGAATGTTAAAGCATTGCCTTGTGACCATGAATTATGAGTCATTATTTCTGTCACAACACTCGATAAATCTGGTGTTTTTTGGTCTACTCCAGCATCTCCTACACCACTCCAAGCAGGAACAGAATTCCAATCAACGCTTGCATTTGTATTTGTTCGGGAGCTTATGTTAGCAGAGTTAGTGCTAAATGTTTGAGAATTTTCTGTTAATTCTCCTTTTATTGTAAGGTTAGTTGATGTTGTGGTAGTTTCATCAACCGTAAGTTGGATATATGCATTTGTTATTGTAGCATTTGCCGGTATATCGATGTTCGTAAATCTTATACCAACAATTTGTTCGCTGCTACTTAAATTATAATCGTTTATTAATTCAAGATCACTACTTGATATATTGCAAGTCCCAGAAGCAATTTCTTCTTCCGCATCATCAGCCCCAGTAGCAACCGATGTTGTAAATGTCTGTGCTTGTAATGCTATAGAGAGTAGCAGGCTTGTAATAAATAATAGGATTTTCATATTTAATCAGTTAAAAGTCTTAGTGAAGATTTATAATAATCAGCAAGAAAACTAATCGTTTTAATTGATAGTTTTCTTGCTGATAGTATACTTATTTTTTAATAATTTTAGTTTGTTTTATTCCTGATTTTGAATATACTCTTAATATATATAAGCCATTATTCAGCTCTGATAAATCAATCTCTTGATTTCGAGAATTAATCTTTGAGCTAAAAACAAGTTTACCTATACTGTTGTAAATATTAATGCTTTGGGCATCAATAGTATTTATCGTAATATTGTTATTAAAAGGATTAGGGTAAACTGTTACAGAGTTGTCTTTAATAATGTTTTTGACATTATCCTGTAGAGTATTTGCAATCAATTCAATATCATCAAAATAATAAGGATTTACGTGAGTTGAATCAATATCGAAAAATAGTACTATTTTATCATAAGTGTTTGATTGTGCTCCTGAGAAATCAAATTCCATTTCTTCCCAATTATTTATCTGTGTATTTGTTAATTGCACAGCATGATTAATGTTTGCATCTGTTTGGTCTTCTAATTTCATGGTGATTTTACATATTTTAGGAGCATAAACCTTCATTCTAATAACAGTGTTTGGTCCAAAAACTATGGTATTACTTAAATTGCCTGCTATACCTGCCCAAACTTCGCTACCAGAATTTGTATAACCAACCGAATCGCTTGTGTTAATACCTGTTTGGTATGGGTTATATATTTCTGCAAAATCATTTCCTCCGAAACCTGTAAAATCTAAATCAATATTGTCATAATCAGCAAACATTTGGTCTAGTGGGGTATCGAAAAAATTAACAACTAAATCAGATTTTGTTGAGTTTAATATTGTACTTGCATCGTTTCCTGAAAATGCACTGTTTGAGAATGATATCTCTAAGTTTGAAATACTGTTTGTGCTTTCGTGAGATGTAGCAGTACTTGAAAAATAAATAGTTGCATGATTAGCATCGTTTGTGTAAATATTTACAGTAAGTCCGCTAGGTACATTACTAGTTGTATAGTTAGAACCACTTGTTAAATTACCTATTGTTGAAAAAGTTTCACCAGATAAAGTTAGTATAAGTGAATCGCCTATTGAACCATCATTATTTTGAGATTCTGTAAATGTTCCATTTCCCCAACTTAGTGTTGGAGATGATGCTCCACAAGAAAAATAAGGATCATTATAAAATGAATTCTCAAAAGCTGTTAAGGCTTCTGGACTTGAATTAATTCTCCAATCGTGCTCTTTATCAACATTAAACCACATTATTGCATCGTAATCATCGTAAACAGATTTAAACAATTTTGCTACATTTTCTATCCAATACGCTTTGCTTTGCGAATTATTTTCGTTACTGTAACGTTCTCTACATCCTACTTCTGGTATATACATTTGTTTGTGGCTAAAATATTTTTGCATATAATACATTTGGTGTCCCCCTTCGTAAATTAAAGAACGCCATGTAGGAGTAGGAGTTACAATAGGATGGTTGTAAACATCAACACCAACTATATCAACATAATTATCGCCAGGATAATAGTTTACAAACCAGTTATTCGGTTGTTGAGGCATTGAAAGGCCGTTTACGCACCATACCCATTCAACATTTGTTGCACCTTGTGCATTAAAAATATCAACTACATGTCTGTATGTATTTTTATATAAGTCGGCATCGAAACCGTTAACAGGTACACACCAAGGATAAAAATTGCCATCCATTTCGTGCATAAATCTTATTTGAACGTTACCAGAATATGTTGCAATTTGGTTTGCAAAATTTGTAATGTAGGAATCGTAATTCCCATTATTAATATCTGCCAAACTTGGTTGTTCTGCCGCTAATCTATCATAATCTAAAAACATTGGCTCCCACGTAATCATAGGAGTGTAACCATCATCAATTAATGTTTGTACCTCTGAACCAGGTAATTTATTTGCATTTGTTCCATCGCCGCTACCAGCCCATGAAATAAACCAATTCATATTACAGAATTTTTGCTCTGAAGCTTGAGGCGAGAATAATCCATTAAATTCAGATGGCATATTTTCAGGATGACCAGTTCCTCCTGCATCTGAAAAACCACCCATTTTAATAGGGTTAGTGTCGTCGTTATCTGGATAATCAACAACCGAAGTTCCGTGCATTAATAAGCCTTCTGTAAAGCACCAATTATCTAAGAATATTTCTTTTCCGTTAAAAGTAGCATCGTCGGCAAAAGTAAAAACTACACAAGCTAATCCAGATGGGTTACTACCTGTATACCCAATATCGAGTATTCCATTTCCTCCGTTAACGTTTGTTGTTCCATTCCAAGCTACATCATCAACAAAATCTGATAGAGGTATTGAAATTAGTTCCCAATCAGTATTTTCGGCAATAGTAATCGTTTTTGTAAAATTGTCATCGTCATCGGCATTCCAATTAACTGCAACAGTAGGGTCGGTACCGTCATCATCTTGTATGGCTATTGTAATGGTAACTGCACCACTTGTTGGATTGTAAGCGTAAAAATTAAAATAATCTGCATTTACATCCATTTCTATTGTATGACCAACATAACGTCCTATTCCTCCATAACCATCATTATGTGTGAGGGTTGCTTTTAAACACTGTGTTCCTATCCAATCGCTCGATGTGTTAGGATTGTTTGCGATTTCGCCAACAGCATCGTTATACGAAAAACCACCTTCTATTCCGTTATAGATGTCTCCTGTAGGATAACCTTCGAAATCTACCACCATATACTTAAAGTATTGTGCTTGTATATGGTTATTAAATAAAAACAATGTAAACATTAATAAAATTCCAAATTTTTTCATGATAAAATATTTTAGTGATATTGAAAAAAATAACAATAGCAAAGTTACAGTAAAACTTCTCGTAATACAAATAAATAATCACACAAAAGCTTAATAATCAGTTGTTTGGTTGTTTTATTAACGCTTAAGTGACAATGTGTGAATATTTATAAATGCGTTATTAATTAGGCTTATGGTAAAACCAATTTTTAATTTGTGTTAATTATATCGCATAAGAAACATATTGTATTAAGATTATGTAGCATCTTTTTTTAATGTTTTTTTAACGATTAAGTATTTTTAATATGTTAAACTTAGTATACTAATATAAAATTAATAAATGTTACGCAATTATTAATACATTAAATATTATTAGTATGAAACGTATTATTTCAGTTTTATTAATAAGCCTACCTGTATTTTTATTTGGAAATACATATTACGAAAACTACAGCTATTCAGGAAATGGATCAATGGCAACGCCTTATGCTACATTTGAATATGTGGTTGAATCTTGGTGATATTAATAGATCGTATTTTAATTATAAAATAATTCTTGCTTATTGGTGTACACTAGTATTTCAGCAGCTTATGTTTATATATGATACACTAATGCTCCTTTTCGGCTATTACAGATGTCGGGTCTATGAACACAGGAATGTCTGTTCGTTGTTTCAGAAATTAATATTAGAGTTAATTTATATTACTTTTAGAATTATCAAGGAAGCTGTTCAAAATATTTGAAAGCTTTTTGTTTTTTTTAATAACTCCAATTTATTTGAAAATAGTGTAAGAAGCTATTATAAGTATTAGATTATTAAGGTTGATAAGTTAATTCAAAGTGTATATATATACGTAATCTTTTTGATTTCGAAGTTGTCCACCACATCAAAAAAAAACATGAGTTCTTTGTAATTGGTATTTTGCATTCTACTCAAGTTATAAATTTATAGCAAGTCGTTGAAACACATTCAGCTAAAGCTGATTTTTGTTTTTCGGTGCTATGCACTCTCAAAATAAATGTGTATTCATATTTTTTAAAACCAAATTACTTGCCGGTGCTTTATCAAATATGAACGACGTTTAGAAGGGCAATATAGATATTAAAATAATCCAGAAATATTTCCTTCATCATCAATGTCAATTTTTTCGGCAGATGGGGAAGAAGGTAAACCAGGCATACGCATTATTGGACCTGCAATGGGAACAATAAAGCCTGCGCCTGCATTAATTTCTACATCTCTAATTTTCACAGTAAATCCTGTTGGTCTACCTAGTAATCTTCTATTGTCAGAAAATGAATTCTGAGTTTTAGCAATGCAGACTGGAACTTTATCCATCCCTAATTCTGGTAATTGTTTTAAAACTTTTTTGGCTGTCAAAGAATATTCTACGGAATCGGCACCGTATATTTCTTTTGCTATTATTTCAATCTTTTCTTCAGCAGTTAATGCAAAATCATATAGAGGTTTGAATCCTCCTTTATACTCAGATACTATTTTTACTACCTCTTTTGCTAAATCGATGGTCCCATCACCTCCTTTGCCCCATACATCTGCAACAATTGCCGATATTTGATGTGTGGATACTCTTTTTTGTACTGCTTTTATTTCTGCTTCGGTATCGCTTACAAATTTATTAATAGCCACAATAGGAGTCAGTCCATATTTTTTCATGTTTTCGATGTGTTTATCTAAATTAGCTAAGCCTTTTTTTACAGCATCAACATTTTCTAAATTATAATTTTCTTTTTTCACTCCCCCGTGGTGTTTTAAAGCTCTTATAGTTGCAACAATTACAACTGTTTTAGGCTCTAAGTTTCCGTATTGACATTTAATATCGAAAAACTTTTCGGCTCCTAAATCGGAGGCAAAGCCTGCTTCTGTAACTACATATTTGGATAATGATAAGCCCATTTTTGTGGCAATAATCGAATTTGTTCCTTGTGCAATATTAGCGAATGGGCCACCATGGAGTATTGCGGGTGTATGTTCGATAGTTTGGACTAAGTTGGGCTTAATTGCATCTTTAAGTAGTGCTGCCATTGCTCCTTGAGCCTTTAAATCTCGGGCATAAATAGCTTTTCCTTGGTATGTATATCCCACAAATATATTACCAAGTCTTTGTTTCAAATCTGGTAAATTATTGGCTAAACAAAGAGTGGCCATAACTTCCGAAGCCGCTGTAATATCAAATCCTGTTTCACGAGGAACGCCTTGTGTTTTGCCGCCTAATCCTACTACAATATGACGAAGTGCTCTTTCGTTCATATCCATAACTCTTTTCCAAACCACAGTTCGAGGGTCTAGTCCCAAATTACCTTTAGTTTGCTGAAGGTTATTATCGATAAGTGCAGATAATAAATTATGAGCTTTTTCGATGGCTGCTAAATCTCCAGTAAAATGTAAGTTAATATCTTCCATTGGTAATACTTGAGACCAACCTCCACCAGCAGCTCCTCCTTTTATTCCAAAAACGGGTCCTAAAGAAGGCTCTCTCAATACAACTGTAGTTTTATTCCCAATTTTATTCATGCCTTGTGCAAGACCTATGGAAACTGTTGTTTTACCTTCTCCAGCAGGAGTAGGTGTCATGGCTGTAACAAGAATAAGATTAGATTTTTTTATCTTTTCTTCGTCGATATATTTTAAAGGGAGTTTTGCTTTATTATTTCCACAATAATGAAGATCTTCTTCAGTAATTCCTAATTGGGCACCTATCTCTCTTATGTGTTGTGTCTTTACACTCCTTGCAATTTCTATATCAGAATTCATATTACCAGTTTTAGTATTTCATACAAAATTAGCAGAAAATATGTAAATTGTTGTGGAAATATAGAAAATAAAAAAAAGCCTTTCAAATATTTGAAAGGCTTATATAGAATATTATTTCTATTGATTATTCTTGAATTTTAACGTCAATGGTCATAGAACCAGTATTTCCTGTAGTAATTGAAGATACTTTGATTAAACCAATTTTACCAGCCGCTGTTTTAAATGCAATTACATTATCAGTGGCAAGTGTAACCATTTTTGTTTCAGGGAAAGATGTAATAGCATCAAATCCTGTATCGTCAGACATAGCATTAAAAGTACTTGCTGATACGGTTGTTGTTGTAAATGTAGTGGCATTTTGTGTTGTTAATCCAGTTGCTAAAGATAAGTTTCCTGTACCTCCATTAACAGTAACATCGTTTGGTGCACATAAAGTTGCTTCATTAGAAGAACCGTAATAATAGATAATATCAATTAAGCTCGAATTGTTATTAGCATCAGCAGTTAAATATACATTTCCATTAGTAGAAGCAAAGAAACTACCAGTATTAGCATTGTCTTGAGCACCCATTAGTGTAGCTGAATAAGTATGGATAGGGTTTCCAGAAGCTGCAGCCATAGTAACAGTGTAAATAGCATTCTTAACGGCACCATCTTTATCCGTTAAAGAAAATTTATATTCTACTTTCTTAGGATCGTCAGTAGAGTTAGCTAAATCAATTGCTATTTCTGAAGTTGTTCTCTGAAATCTGTATGAACCACTAGTTTCACCTTCAAAATCATAATCAACAGATATTGGAGTTTCGGAAGAACCATTAGTATCGTTTATAACTTTAACTAATTTAAATTCATCAACTTTAGCTTCTGCAGTTGCGTCTACATTTACGTCAATTGCGTTTGTTCCATCAAAAACAAGAGCATCATTTCCATTAGAAAAAGTAATAGCAGGAGCTGCTGTTGTTGTCTCTTCATCTTTTTTACAAGAACTGAAAATTAATGTTCCAGCTAGTAACATCAATCCAAATAATTTAAAATTTTTCATTTCTAATTTTTTATTTTATTAATTTAGATACAAATATAAGAAAATAATTTTAAGTATGCGATTACTTATTATTATGAATGAAAAAAGAAGCCTACCTTTATGGAATTATGATATCTTCTGCTATAATTATTTGTTTAGTACTCGATGCGTAAGCCGACCAAGTTCCTAATGCATTGGGCGTTATATTAGTTTGTACAGTGGTTGGTGCTGCAAAAGGATTATCACTAGTGGTAATAACTTGTTCTGTTGTTCTCCAAAAAATATAGCTTTCGTAATCTAATTGACTCAATTTTACGGTAATATTATCACCTATTTTAAAGGCCCACCAATCTTCGCTATGTTCTTCGTAATAACTTGCTGGTTTCATAGGGTTTTTACCCTTGTATATGGTGGCTTCTACTAATTTACCATTAAAAAATCGGTCATCTGTAACCGAGTGATTAGGATGAACCCAAACGGGTATTTCTTTACTAAAATCTATATCGTTGTTTAATGATGAAATTTTATAATAATTGGTTTGGTTAATAGGGTCGTTGGCATAAAGACGGAGCATTCCTAAACTATCACTTCCATTTCTGTACTGATATTTTACACTATCTATAGGAATGGGCTCCAAAAGTTGAGTTGTAGAAGTATATATTTGATTGTTGTATTCTATTCTTAGAGAGTAAGTTGTGTTGGATTGCCCTTTTATTTTATGACCTTGAAATCGAAAAGGAGGATAAAAAGGAACTGTGTCAAAAATAAGGGTGTCGGAAAGAATGCCATCAGAAACAATAACTAAAGCATCTTTAACAAACATATTTTGGAATGTGTTTTTGTCTACCGAAGCAAAGTAAGGGGAGCTTTTAGAAAGAGTAACATAGGCATATTGGTCTGTTTCGATAACGCCTTCAACAACAAGTTTTGTTACTGTATCTTGTAGTGTTATATCTATTTCTTTTTCGCATCTAGATAACAAAAACATAAGTATAAAAACAGTTGTTATCACTTTTAATTTTTCGATATATTGATAAATGTTAAACATCTTTATTTGATAAATAATCTATATTAAAATTCAAAATTCCAAGATATCGAAGGTAAGATAGGGAAAAGTGAAACCTGATAGGGCGTAATTTTTAAGTTACCTTCAAAAATATTTCCTTCTTCTTCAAAATAAATAAAATAGGGGTTTGAACGGTTGTAAACATTATAAATTGATAAATTCCAAAAAGATTTAATTTTTTTGGTTTGTAGACCTTTTAGTGTTAATGATAAATCTAAACGGTGATAATTATTCATACGGTAGGAATTACGATTGCCATATTCTGTAACTAACTGACCATCGATAAAATATCGTGAGATAGGCATGGTCATCGTGTTACCTGTTGCAAAAACAAATACAGCCGATACTGACCATCTTTTATTAATTTTATAGGAGGCTAATACTGACAAATCGTGTCTGCGATCGTATTTTGCAGGATACCAATTCCCGTGATTAATAGCATCAAATTTTCGGTTAGTAATTGACCAAGTATAACCAATCCAACCTGTGAAATTTCCTATTTTTTTATTGATAAAGAGTTCTACACCATATGATTCTCCTTTTCCAAAAGTGAAATTATTATCTGGATTGTCTCCAGCGTTATCACTGGGCTGAGCGCCATCTTTATAGGCAATCATATGCCCCATATTTTTATAATATATCTCGACAGATGTTTCTAGATTATTATCTAAGAAATTCCTGAAGTATCCTAATGCGTACTGTGTAGAAAATTGAGGCTGAACGACTGAGGTACTAGAAACCCATAAATCGGTAGGTAAACTTGCTGATGCAATATTTGCTAAGTGGACATATTGATAATTTTGTGTATACGAAGCTTTTATAGAAGATTTTTTATCAATAATATATCGTGCTGAAAAACGAGGTTCTAAATATTTATAATTGACAATCTCTTCACCCGATTTGTATGTTAAAGTATCTGTATTTTCACCACTATTATTTTTTATAAATCTATCGTAGGGTCCGATTTGTTGAAAGTAAGTTCCTCTTATGCCTGCATATATAGAAAGCTTTTCTGATACATCAAAATTATCGCCAACATAAATGGCATATTCATTGGCATATTGTTTTAATATTTTTCCAGAATCATAATTACTATTCCCAATTTTTGCACTTACACTACTTGGGGTAAAAGTATGGTTTGTCATATTTATTCCAAATTTAATATTGTGGCGTACCCACCCCAAATAATTATAATCTGATTTTAGGTTATAATCCCTGAGTCCTGAGTATAGTCGGAATTCATAGTCTTGTTGTTCTCCTATAAATTCAAAATTATAGTCTGTATAAACCAAGGTGGTATTCATAAAAAACTTTTCGTTGAATAAGTGATTCCAGCGTAATGATGCTGTTGAATTTCCCCAAGGAATAGAAAGTTTTAATCCACTTTTTTTTCTATCAATATTAAAAACATCTCTACCAAAGTAACCACTTAAATAGAGCCGATCTTTATTTGAGAATTGATAATTTGCTTTTAAATTGAGATCGTAAAAATAATAACCAAATCCTTCCATTTTACTTCCTGGTTCGGCAAATGGTTTTAGCAATAAATCGGCATAAGTTCTTCGACCAGAAATTAAGAAAGATGATTTTTCTTTAACAATTGGTCCTTCGAGTGTTAATCGCGAAGAAATAAGACCAATGCCTCCTTTAGCATGATAAGTTTTGTTATTTCCATTTTTCATAGAAATATCTAATACAGAAGATAACCGACCTCCATATTCGGCAGGCATACCTCCTTTAATTAATTTGATATCATTAACTGCATCGGCATTAAATACAGACATAAAACCCATTAAGTGACTAGCGTTGTATACGATTGCATCGTCTAATAATATCAAATTTTGATCAGGGCCACCACCACGAACATAAAATCCAGAAGAGCCTTCGCCTCCAGACTGCACTCCAGGTAATAATTGTATGGTTTTTAATATATCTACCTCGCCAAATAGGACAGGTAATTCCTTAATTCGTTCAACGGGCATTTTTATCACACTCATTTCTTTACTCTTGATATTTTCATCAGTTCTCTTCCCTGTAACAAGAACTTCATCGGTCATGTAACTATCCGTTTCTAAATTAATTTTAAGTTTAATGTTTTTTTTAAGGTCAATAGTTCTATTAATAGTTTTAAAACTGATAAAACTAATTTCTAAAGTGTATTTACCTTTTGGAATAGTGATAGAGAAAAAACCGTATTTATTAGTTACTGTTCCTTCGTTTAGCTCTTTTACAACTACATTTGCTCCAATTAAATCTTCGTTAGAGCTATTATCTTTTACATATCCACTTATGGTATATTTCTGAGCAGAACTATTAAGACTACAGAAAATAAAAATAAAAAATATATAGCTTGAAAGAGATTTCAAATTTTGAGGTTTATTGGGGATGAGTTAAAAATGATATACATATTAAGGAGACCATCTAATTTAAGATAGCCTCCTTTATATCATGTAATAAGATTTTATGAATGATGTTCGTTAAAAAGTTTTAATCTTTTTTCTAAATCATCAAATTGGCTTCGTTGAGTTTGAGATACACAAGCTCTAATGCCTTCGCTACGTTCGCTACCAGTTATGGATAAAGAAATAGCTGAAATTCCATAGTATATCATTTCTTCTAATAAATCTATACCTGACATATCTTTATACGAATAAGTAAAATAGAACCCATCGGCTAATGGTTGATCTTCGTCTTTGTCGTAGACAATAGAAAATCCATTATCGGTGAACAATTTCTTCATTATTTTTGCACGCTCTCCATATTCGCGAATCTCAGCAACAAAATTGTAACTACCATTATTTACAGCTTTTAACATAGCGGCAAGCCCATATTGAGCAGAGTGTGTTACCCCAGAAGATAAGGAATATAATACTTTGTAAATCATATTATAGCCAAATTCAGCTTTCCCAAATTTAGCTTCCAAAGTATCATATTTTCTAGCATATAATTGATTACTGATAATCATCATTCCAACCCGTTGACCTGCATAAGAAAATGATTTTGAGCTTGAAATAAGCAGCATCCAGTTATCTGTATAATTGGCAACTGTTGGTTGATATGGAGCTTGACCAGGAATAGAATAATCCTTTCTGAAGTCCATTGCGAAGTACGCCAAATCTTCCACAACAATAGCGTCGTATTTATCTGCTAATTCTCCAATAATTTTAAGCTCTGTGTCGGTAAAACAAATCCAAGATGGATTGTTGGGGTTAGAATATAAGATAGATGAAATATGACCTTTAGAAAGAAAGTTTTCTAGTTTTTCTCGTAACAATTCCCCTCTATAATTGTAAACATCAAATGTTTCATATTTTAGTTCAAGAACATCTAGTTGTTGCTTTTGAACGGGAAATCCAGGGTCGATAAAAAGAACAGTGTCTTTTTTAGGATTTAGTTTCGAAGACATTAGAAACGAAGCAAAACCGCCTTGCATAGAACCAACAGTAGGGATACATCCTTCTCGACTAACTTCAATATTTAAGAAGTTTTTAACGAAAAGAGATATTTCATCTTTTAAGTGTGCAACACCATCTATCATTGGGTATTTGGCAGCGACGCCAGCTTTTAATGCTTTAATTTCAGCATTCGTCCCCACCTCTGGAGGGGTTAGACCTGGTACACCCATTTCCATTCTTATAAATTTCTCGCCACTAGAATCTTCTATTTCGTTGATTAATCTAACAAGTTCTCTAATAGAAGCTTTACCTACACTTTTTAATCCACTAGCTTTAATTTTTTCTTGAACAATACTAAAGTCGATGGGTGTATTTTTATTATTTTTCATATGTTTTAATAATAATCTAAATAATTAATATTTAGAAAGTTAGTTTTAATTATAGTTGCTTTATTAATAAATTGATTCTTATTAATTCTTTTCACAATATTACATAAACTTTTAGAAATAAGGAAGTATAAAAAACATGAATTTTGTGCGATTTGAATTTATATTTTTTGTAAATTTGTGGGCATGATTGCTAATACTTTAAATAGCTTATCGATTCGAGTTCTTCGAATATTCATAAATATCAAGAAAAGAGATCGCTTTTTTATCTTTTCTTAAGCAACGCTTGGATATAATTCTTTTACCACTTTTTTTAATAAACTTTTGGAATTTTTGTATCATAAGATTCTAGTTTTTATGCGTTCAAAAGAATTATCATCAATCAATAATATAAATAATAACAAAAAAAATATAAAATGGAATTACCTTTTTCAGAATCGTTTAGAATAAAAATGGTGGCCCCTATTAAAAAGAGCACCAAAGAACAAAGAGAACAATGGATAAAAGATGCTAACTATAATCTTTTTAATCTAAAATCGGAACACGTATTTATCGATTTGCTTACTGACTCAGGGACTGGTGCTATGAGTGAGCAGCAATGGTCAGAGATGATGTTAGGAGATGAATCTTATGC
Organism: Bacteroidales bacterium; assembly: GCA_027064025.1. Lineage (GTDB taxonomy): Bacteria > Bacteroidota > Bacteroidia > Bacteroidales > JAFGXI01 > JAFGXI01. Next base: position 391 of record JAMOQL010000068.1, on the reverse strand, counting down.
AGGAGCTTCGTCATATTATAAAATGAAATCTGCAATTAAAAATATATTAGGCTTTGAATATTTTTTGCCAACTCATCAAGGTAGAGCTGCCGAAAATGTTTTGTTTTCGGTATTAGTAGAAGAAGGCGATATAGTACCAGGAAATTCGCATTTCGATACAACTAAAGGACACATTGAATTTAGAAAAGCAAAAGCAATTGATTGTACAATAGATCAGGCTTTTCATACAGAATTAGAATATCCTTTTAAAGGAAATGTTGACATAAAAAAATTAGAGAAAGTTTTTGATGAGAACGATGCTTCTAAAATAAAATTTATTGTTGTAACGATTACTAATAATACTTCCGGAGGACAGCCTGTTTCTATGGAAAATTTGCGTGATGTAAAAGCT
>JAMOQL010000067.1 GCA_027064025.1 Bacteroidales bacterium | reverse complement strand
ATTTGCGAAATTTATTAAAGATAAGGGGGTTAAGCCAGGAGCTTATGCAAAATTTATTTTTACATTTCATTTAATAGGCTTGGCTTATACTTTAGTATTAACTCGAATATATTTACGAAAAGTAAATCGATTAGGGAAGGTTGTTATTGCAAAAGGGAAACCTGCTATTCAAAATAAAGGAAAAATAACTCTAGGGACGGTAGTTAGCATTTGGTCTAATATTAATAGATCAAGGTTGACAACCCATAGAGGTGGCGAGCTAATTATTGGAGATAATAATTTTATAAATGGAGCTATTATTTCAGCAACAACAAAAGTAACAATAGGTAATAATTGCAAATTTGGTCCATTTTCGATGATAATTGATAGCGACTTCCATAACGTAAAAGATCATAATAAAGATGGTGAAAGTGGGGAAATAATTATTGAAGATGATGTTTGGATTGGAGCAAAAGCAACCATCCTTAAAGGAGTGACAATAGGAAAGGGAGCTGTAATTGCGGTTGGCTCTGTAGTAACCAAAAATGTACCCGAGAACGCAATAGCAGCAGGCGTTCCTGCTAAAGTTATTAAAGAAGAAAAATAATGGAAATATTAAAAATAATAATTAATTCAATAGAGATATTTCTCTATCTATATTTAGGACTTACGGCTATTTATTTATTATTTTTTGCAATAGCAGGGTTTCATACAAGAAAGGTGAAAACCGAAGTCCTTAATGCCTATAGAAAAGTAGCAGTGTTAATACCTGGTTATAAAGAAGATGCTGTTATTCTAGAAGTGGCAAGAAAAGCATTAGAACAAGATTACCCCAGAGATTTCTTTGAAGTGATAATTGTAGCTGATTCATTTTCGAAAAAAACGTTAGTTGAATTAAAAAAAATGCCTTTGAAAGTAGTCGAAGTAAACTTTGATGTCAGCACAAAAGCAAAAGCGCTAAACAAAGCAATGGAAACCATAGGTGACGATTATGATGTAGCATTAATATTAGATGCTGATAATATTATGGAAGTAAATTTTATTTCTAAGATTAATTCAGCATTTAACAATGGATTTTTAATTGTTCAGGGACATCGGATTGCAAAGAATATTAACAATTCATTTGCTATTTTAGATGCAATAAGCGAAGAGATAAATAATTATATTTTCAGAAAAGCACATCGAAGTATTGGTTTATCTTCTGCTTTAATTGGGTCGGGAATGGCTTTTGATTATTCCCTTTTTAAAAATTCGATGAAAGGAATAGATGCTATTGGCGGTTTCGATAAACAGCTCGAAATGTATTACTTAAAACATAATTATAAAATAGAGTATGTAGCAGATGCCATTGTTAAAGACGAAAAAGTACAAAAATCTGAAGTCTTTGCAAATCAGAGAAGACGATGGTTATCAGCTCAGTTTATTTATTTTGGTAAAAATATAGGTTCCGCATTGGTGCATTTATTAACTAAAGGAAATATAGATTATTTTGATAAGGTTGTCCAGATGGGGCAACTGCCAAGGATTATTTTATTGGGATTGATAGGTATTATTACAATTCTGTCGGGAGTAACAAATTTAATATTTACAGAAAATATCTTTTATATTTCATTTTATGAATGGTTAGTAATGCTATTCATAATTGTATTGGCTCTATTGCTTTCTGTCCCTAAATCATTTTACAATCAGAAAACTTTCTCTGCTTTATTAACATTACCAAAAGGGTTTCTATTGATGTTTGTTTCAATGTTACGTTTTAAAGGAGCTAATAAAAAATTTATTCACACGCAACATGGAAAGGTTGAATAATTAATAACTTAATAGAAAATAATTATGAAATTTATTGCAACAAGAAATACAGATTTAAACACGGTTTTAGATTCCAAAAAAGTATCAGAATTTGATATAGTAAGAAGTAATTTAGTAACAGATAGTAGCTGTCAGATTGCAGAAGAGTATGGTAAAACAATTTTCTTTTGGGGTAAAATATATAACTACAACAAATTAATAGATAACTATCCAAAATCAACAAGTATTCCAATGTTGATTCTTAAAAGATACGAAGTTAATTTATTAGAGTCTTTTAAAGAACTTGATGGTGAATTTACTTTTGTTATTTCAGAAGAGAAAAAGACCCTTGTTTATAGAGATCGACATGGAGCTGGACCTCAAGTATATTATACGAAAGATAATTTCACTTCTCATCAAAAACTATTATCGTATATTAATAACGAAAATTTTGAGCCTGATTTTCAAACGTTAGCATTATTTCTTAAAATAGGATATATTCCTTCTCCAGAGACAGCTTTAAAGAATGTTTGGAAAATCCCAGGCGGACAAGCTCTTATTTATGAGAATAATACCCATCGTTTGCAGGATCTCTATGGTTACAAGGATTTTGGATTAGAATCAGAAACAATAAAAATATCTGAACAAGAGGCTACGCTAGAATTTGAGCGTTTACATAAAGAAGCGTTAACATCCAGAGTGAAAGATTCCTCTAATGTTCAATTACTTTTAAGTGGAGGCTATGATTCTGGTGGTAATATTGCTGGTTTACGTGATGTTTACCAAGGCAAAGCAAGTTCTTATTCTATAGGGTTTGATAATAATCCGTGGTCGGAACTCCCCTTAGCTAAACTAATGTCAGATGTCTATGATACAAAGCATTTTGAATATAATATTGATGGAAGTGAAATAGAGTCTTTACCAGAAATAGTTAATCATTTTGGAGACCCATTTAACGAAAGTGGCATGATGGTTAATTATACCGCAATGAAATTGGTAAGTAAAGAGCATGGTAATGGGATTATTCTTGGAGGTGATGGTAATGATCAGCATTTTGGTACAGCAGGAAGAGAATTAGCATTGCATTATAAATATAAAAAGAACGGATTGCAAATAGTTCAGAAAATGGTTGATGCTTTTTCCGAAATGAGATTATTCGAGAAAGATAATAAGTTTTTCAAAATTAGATTTCATAACGAAAAAGTTCTAAATATTCTTAAATCCGACGCTTTTGGATTTAGAGAAAGTCAAATAACTAAATTATTTAATACCAATGTTGATATACAAAACCCAAGGTATTTAAATGACCTCCCAAGTAAGATTTCGAGCTTTGACGAATTATATAATGTTCATAATTATTTTGGTGATATTAAACAGGTTATTAATGAAATTATTCTTTTTAAAGCTTCTAAGCTAGCCGATAAGTTTGATAATCATTTAACTTTCCCGTATATGAGTACCGATATTTATAATTTCTTAAAGAAATTACCTAGAGATGTTAAGCTCAAAGGGGGCTTAGATGCTTGCGCATCGGGAGCTGGAAAATCTAAGTTCTTACACAAAAATTATTTATATCCTAAATTACCAAAAGAAATTACAGAACGTAAAAAGCAGGGTGGTTTTGCACCTCTTCCTATTTTCTTTAAAGATACTAAGCGTTTTAATAAAATTTCAGAAATAATTATTAATTCTACACTTACGCAAAAACACCTAAATCGAGCATTTGTAGAACAAATTCTAAATGAATATCGTACACAGAAAGACAATGTAGGTTATTGGTTTTGGTTTAAGCAAGTTAGAGCTTTCCAAATCTTTAGTTTATTAACCTTAGTAGTTTGGTGGGAAACTACAATAGAGAATCGAGAGATAAATACACTCTCAGATATTTAATCTGAACATAAAATTAATTAGCCCCGTAAATACTCAAAAATAGGAATAATGAGAATAGCAATAGAAGGTCAACGCTTATTTAGGACAAAGAAACACGGAATGGATTTCGTAGCTTTGGAACTCATAAAGAATCTAATGAAAATTGATAAAGAGAATGAATATTTTGTATTTGTCGCTCCTGATCAAGACAAGTGTTTGCAAGATACCGAAAATTTTAAAATAATTGAATTAGATGGAGGATTCTATCCTGTATGGGAGCAAGTGTCTTTACCAAAGGCAGTTAAGAAGTACAAATGTGATATTTTACAATGTACTAGTAATACAGCACCGATTTATTCTCCTGTACCATTAGTAGTTATTTTACATGATATTATTTACATGGAAAGTATAGCTCTTTTCAGAAAAGGATATTCTTTATATCAGAAAGTTGGCAACATGTATCGCCGTTTTGTTGTGCCACGTATTCTTAAGAAAGCATCTAAAGTAATAACAGTTTCTAAGTTCGAACGACAACGAATTAAAGATTTCTTTAAAATTGATGATAATAAGATAGTCGCAATTTACAATGGTGTAGGAACACATTTTAAAAAAATAAACGATAAAGATTATTTAGAGAGTATTAGAGCTAAGTATCAATTGCCAGAAAAGTATTTTTTCTTTTTAGGTAATACGGATCCAAAGAAGAATACAATTGGCGTTTTAAAAGCCTATTCGGATTATGTTCGTGAAAAAGGAAATAAAGTAAAATTATTAATGTTGGATTACGACGAAATTGAACTTTTGAAACTTCTTAATCAGATAGGAGATCCCAATTTGAGAAAAGAAATATTCTTAGCTGGATATGTTGTAAATTCAGATTTACCAGCTATTTATAATATGGCGGATCTTTTCTTATATCCATCCATGAGAGAAAGTTTTGGTATTCCAATGTTAGAAGCAATGGCATGTGGAATCCCAGTAATTACCTCAAATACATCTTCTATGCCCGAAGTGGCAGGCGATGCTGCTAAAATTATTAATCCTTCTTTCCCTAAAGAGATAACAGCAGCTATTTTAGAATTACAGTCCAATGATAGTTTACGAGAGCATTATATTAAATTAGGCTTAGAGAAAGCTACTCAGTTTTCATGGAAGGCCATGGCAGAAGAAAATCTTAGATTATATAAAGATCTTGTAAAACCCTCTAATGTCGAAGAAAAATATAATACACGAATGATGTTTGTGTAAGAATCTAAATAATAATTATAAATCTAAAAAAATACATATTATGGAAAAATTTGGAAAAATTAAATGGACAGATAAATATAGAATTGGGAATGTTGAAATTAATCAAGAACGAAAAGAACTATTAGCAACATACAATGATTTTATTGATTGTGTGATTGAAAACCCTAACTATAAAGATTTCGACGATTTTTTAGTGGAAATGATTGATTTAAGTAAAACTCATTTCGAGAAAGAAGAAGATTATTTAAGGAAATATTCAGATGAGTCTGTTGAAATACATAGAGTTCTTCATCAAAGTTTTTTATACGAAATGGATCTTTATAAGATTGAAAGTTCATCTGGTGATTCTGTTGAACCTTTTAAAGTTCTAAATTTTATTAAGACATGGTGGAAGAATCATACTCATTCAGAAAACTTCTTTTCAGAAAGAATACCAGTCGATGTTAAGAAAATAGAGTCTGTTTTTCAGTAGTGCTTACAATAAACTATCACATTAATCTAAACCCATTTCCCATTTTTAAACTTATAACGAATTTCTTATGATAAAAAATAGAGATATAGTAATCGTAGGCTTACAACCTTGGGATATAGAAATTGGAAGTAATTGTAAGAATATTGCGGTCGAATTTGCTAGAAATAATCGTGTGCTTTATGTAAATGCTCCTTTAGATCGATTTACTGCAATAAAGCAAAAAGATAAGGTAAACATAAAAAAAAGACTTCAAATTATTAAAGGAAATTTACCTGAAATTGAGAAAATTAGTGATAATTTATACAATTTGTTTCCTCCGTGCAAAATAGAATCGATAAGTCGATTGAAGTCAAATTATATTTTTGATTTTTTTAATAAAAGAAATAATAAGATTTTTGCAAAAGAAATTCAAAAAGCGATTATCAAATTAGGCTTTAAGGACATAATACTTTTTAATGATAGTGATATGTTAAGAAGTTTCTATTTAAAAGAATTGTTAAAGCCCAAAACATATGTGTACTATACTCGTGATAATCTAGTGTCTATGGATTATTGGAAGGTTCAGGGTGAAAGAATTGAGGCTTTGCATATGAAAAAAGCAGATCTGGTAGTTGCTAATTCTACCTATCTATCAAGTTTGGCAAAACAATTTAACCCTAGATCATTTTATGTAGGACAGGGATGTGATGTTAGTGCTTTTAAACCCGAAAAGGTTACTGCTATTCCTGAGGATATTAAGAATATCAAAACCCCAATTGTTGGTTATATTGGGGCTTTATTGACAGTTCGTTTAGATATTGAAATAATTATACATATTGCGAAGCAACGTCAGGATTGGAATGTAGTCTTAGTAGGGCCAGAAGATGAAGATTTTAAGAATAGTGAACTACATCAACTTTCTAATGTGTTTTTCTTAGGAAATAAAAACGGTGAAGAGCTTCCTGCTTATTTAGAAGCTTTTGATGTAGCTATTAATCCTCAAGTTTTAAATGATTTGACAATTGGAAATTATCCTCGTAAAATCGATGAATATTTGGCAATGGGGAAAAGTACTGTGGCAACCAAAACAGAAGCAATGAGTGTTTTTGCCGAACACACTTATTTAGCTGAAACAAAAGAACAATATGTCACCTTGATTCAGAAAGCGCTTGAGGAGGATTCTGATGAAAAGAAGCGTGCAAGAATAGTCTTTGCCGATGAACATACTTGGGAGAATAATGTCAAACAGATTTACAAGTATGTATCTGATTTTGAAAATAATATGTAACAAATATATTTGTGAAAATATATCAAAGAAATATTGAAGAGAATTCGTTGTTGTCTGTATTTACACATGTTTTCTTATTATATATAGTTTTTACAGTACCTGAAAATCAGAATACTCATATTTATAATAAGATTTTTTATGTGGGGATTCTTTTGCTTATTTTAGCGTTTAGGATTATTCTTATCTATAAAAAAGATTCATTATTTTCAAAATTGATAGCTGAATTTCTTATTTATGCAACAGGTTTTTGGTGGTCATTTTTGTTATCATTTGAGTATTATGTAAGCTCTGAGTTTGATATGCTGTTATCTGTATTATTATTTCTTGTGGTCGGGATAACTTCAGGTGGAGCCTTATCAATGTTTAAACGTAAGCGGATGGTTGTTACTTATATTATCATTCTTATGTTTCCTACGATTATTAGTGTTTATTTCAATGGTAAAGAAATGAGTAACTTATTAAGTGGGGGATTAGTTTTCTTTATAGCGTTTAATATTATTTATTCAATAAAACAAAATAAGATTTGGAAAAATTTTCAGGATACATCTGTTCGAATCAAGGATCAATCTTTAGAGCTTCAAGCGTCAAATTTGGAATTGAATCATGCGCTAATTAAATCTAACGAAGCTGCAAAAGCAAAATCAGAATTCTTGGCCAATATGAGCCATGAAATTAGAACCCCAATGAATGGAGTTATAGGAGCTGCAGATATACTTAGAGGTTTTAATTTAGACCAAGAAGGAATGCGACTGGTTGATATTATTTATCAATCAGCAACATCTTTACTCTCAATTATTAATGATATTCTAGATTTTTCAAAGATAGAAGCTGGGAAATTAGTAATCGATAAATCCGTCTTTGATTTGTCGAAGACCGTCGATAATGTAGTAGAAATTATTAAGCATACTCTAACAAGTAATAATGTTGAACTCATTGTATATATAGATCCTAGGATAGATCATAAAGTTGAATGTGATGAAACAAGAGTAACTCAGGTTCTTATTAATTTATTAGGAAATGCTGTGAAATTTACCTTAGAAGGACAGATTTTTCTTAAAGTAGATTTGTTTGATGAAATGTATGATAGTTATACTATTAAATTCTCTATTGAAGATACAGGAATTGGGATTCCTTCAGAAAAACAAAAAAAGATCTTTGATTCTTTTACCCAAGCAGAAGGTTCAACAACTCGTAAATTTGGAGGAACAGGCTTAGGTACAACTATTTCTAAAATGATTGTTGATGTTTTGGGAGGTACTATGGGGTTAGTGAGTCCAAATCCTAATAACACTTTTAATGATAAAGGAAGTATATTTTATTTTCTATTAAAGATGAGAAAGGGCGATTCTATAATTTCAGATACGTTTGTTGATATAGATTTTCAAATTAGAAAGGCTCTAATAATTGATGACAACGAAACCAATTGTTACGTGTTAAGTAGGATGTTATTGAAATGTGGAATTAAGTCTATAGCCTTACACAAGGCTAGCGATGCTATTTCGTTATTAGCGAATAACCCGAACTTTGACATTATCTTTTTAGATTATAATATGCCTGATTTTACAGGGTTAGAAGTCTTTCAAAAGGTTAAGAATAAGCTATTCCCTCATACTAAAACGATAATGATATCATCAAATTCAGTAGATGTAAATCACGAAATAATTTCTAAATCAGGGATTGATATGTTGTTGTATAAACCGCTTAAACAGTCCGAAATATTTGATTCTTTACAACGGATTTTTAATCAAAAAGATACAGAAAAGAAAGTACATAAGTCTAATTATTTGCCAGACTTTGGACTTGCTCATATTTTGTTAGTCGAAGATAATATTATTAATCAGAAGATTGCTATTTCTGTATTAAAACAAATTAATCTGAAAGTAGATGTTGCAAACAATGGAGAAGAGGCTTTGCAAAGATTGGTGCATAAATCCTATGATGTAGTATTTATGGATATACAAATGCCTGTTTTAGATGGTATAGAAACTGTTAAGAATATGCGTAAGAATGGCAATTTGACACCAGTTATTGCCATGACAGCGAATGCGATGAAGGGTGATCGTGAATTATGCTTGAATGCGGGGATGAATGATTATATTTCTAAGCCGTTTAAGAAAGAAGACTTATATCAAATCCTCGAAAAGTATTTAGGAACTGAAATAAAAGATCAGAAAAAAAGGCTATCTAATTAAAGATAGCCTTAATATTTTGTATTAGTTAAAGAGTATTTACTCAGCAACAACTTCGAATTTAATCTCAGCCGAAACTTCTCTATGCAATTTTGCAATAGCAGTATATTCTCCAACTTCTTTAATAGCATCCGATTTAACAACAATTTTCTTTCTATCAATTTCAACACCTTCTTTAGATAATGCCTCTGATAATTGAATATTGTTTACAGAACCAAAAATCTTACCTTTAGAACTTGCTTTAGCTCCAATTTTTAAAGATAATGTACTGATTTTTTCAGCTATTAAACTAGCTTCTTCTTTAACTTTCTCTTCTTTATGTGCACGTTGTTTTAGATTTTCAGCATGTATTTTTTTTGCTGAACTTGTAGCTAAAACTGCAATTCCTTGAGGAATTAAGTAGTTACGACCATATCCGTTTTTAACTTCGATAACATCGTCTTTAAAGCCTAAATTGCTTATATCTTGTTTTAAAATAATTTCCATTTTGCTTCCTCTTTATTTCATGTTATCAATTACATAAGGTAGAAGGGCTAAGTGACGAGCACGTTTTACAGCTTGACCTACTTTACGTTGAAATTTTAATGAAGTTCCAGTTAATCTACGAGGTAAAATTTTACCTTGCTCGTTTAAGAATTTTCTTAAGAAATGAGCATCTTTATAGTCAACGAACTTAATTTTACTTTTTTTGAATCTACAATATTTCTTTTTTGTAGTATCAACAGCTATTGGTGTTAGATATCTAACGTCTCCTTGATTTGGTTTCATCTCTTAAGCCTCTTTTTTGTCTGATAATCGTTTTCTTCTTTTCTCAGCATACTTCACGGCATGTTTATCCATTTTGAAGTTTAAGAAACGAATTACTGTCTCGTCACGTCTGAATTCTAGTTCAAATTTTTCAATAACTTCAGGTTCTGCTTCGAACTGAAATAATTGATAAAATCCTGTAGATTTCTTTTGAATTGGATAGGCTAATTTTTTTAGTCCCCAATTTTCTTCAAACAAAATTTTCGCACCATTGTCGGTGAGAACTTTTTTGTATTTGCTTACCGTCTCCTTTACCTGAGCATCAGATAAAACGGGAGTTAGAATGAAGACGGTTTCGTAATTTCTTACCATTTGTTTATGTTTTTTTAATTTTCGAACTGCAAAGATAACAACTTTTTCTTTGTGGCAATGCTTTTAATCCTTAAAATAAGAAATTTAGACCAATATATAATCCCGAAGTACCATCTTGCTTTTGAATTACTCTACCATAATTTATTGAGATAATAAAATTGGAATTCATAACAATTGCTAATCCAGCTCCGTAACTACCATGTATAGATTCGGATTCTGTTTTGATATTTCTAAGCTCTTCGTTCGGCACTCCTTTTGAATTAACTCCATAATATTGGGTAACCATTCCTGCATCAATAAAACCATTTAAGGCTAAATATAGGTTCTGATTGAATACGATTCCTCTGTAAAATTTCCATCTTAATTCAATATTCCCATATAATAAATCGTCTCCGATTATTCTATTTCTTAAGATTCCTCTTAGAGTTTTTGCTCCACCCAATCCATCTCTATTTTGGTCAGAATTGTATACAAATGGAAGCATGTAAAAAGGAATCTCACCAGAAATTTTGGGCTGATAAGAAACTCTGTATGCTAAGTTGAGAACTTCTTTTTTTAGTGTGAAATATTGTCGATGGGTAAAGGCTAATTTAGCATAAGAATTTCCATCAGATGAAAAAGAAGGTGCATATAGAAGCAAGGCTTCCGACCACATCCCTTTCATTGGATTTCCTTCTTGGTCTCGGGTGTCGTATACTAAACCCAAACGAAACATATTGGTTCTCCCCCCATCTTTCTCTTCGCTTTTTATTATTCCCCAATCAATATAGTTGTCATACAATGTTGCTGTATCAGGAAGAAGATTTTTAGTTTTCCCTTCATTAAGATTGTCAATATCGACCGTTGCTATTTGCGTTTTAAAATGTGAAAAGCCAAATAAAATCCTTAACTTTTTCCCATAGATATAACGTTGGAAGTCGGCTTTTAAACGCAATTGATTTCTTTCGTGCATGTAATACATTCGAGTTTTGTATTCTGCGTTTGAGTCGTCAATAAATTCGGGATGATATTTTGCTGAGTATCCATTAAAGCCATAAAAACCAAGTGCTTTTTCGGTAAAATAACTAGCCTCTAAAGTCATTCTTGTTTTTGAAATTAACTGATCGGTATCGTAAATAATCTGATTTATGCCTGATCCTTTTGTTGTCCTAGACCATTCAACATATAACGAGTGCATATATTTAGGATAAGTAGAACCATCACCAAAATAATAAATATTGGCTAATGCTCCATATTTAAATCCAACGTCAGAATCGTATGCTACAACAGGTAATGCTCCAAAGCTGAATCCTGTTTTTATTTGTTCTTTTTGATCTGTTTTAGTAGTGTCATTTTGACCGAAAATAGCTATGCTAGCTGTAAATAGTAATATTAGTAATGTATTTTTCATATGTAATTTTTGTGGGTTATTCTTCTTCTTTATAATATAATTTATAATATTTCATCGCACGAGCGTTGTCGAAGCCTTTTTCTAAATTATCAGGATTGGTGTGGACGTAAACGTGAAAACTTTTATCTAATTTTATAACCGATTTAAAATATTTTTTATTTGATTTTACGGCTTGTTTAGAAACAGGGAATTCTTTTTTTATTTCGATGTCGTAATCGCTTTCAAAATTGGGGATGTAATTATTAAAGGCATCAGTTATCTCTGTATCTCCAATAACCTCTTCTGCAAATTCCTCACTTGTAAATTGGTCAGTGTTTTTTAAATAGTTTTCAGTTCTTTGAATAAATGCAATTTGATCAGATGGCTTAATATTATTTTCTTCGACAAGAACTTCGTCAGAGAAGTTCTTAATCATGCTAATGAAATTATTAGTATTATAGAAATCTTCACGGCGTTGCTGTATGGCTAAAAAATCGAATTGCCAATGAGGGAGAGCATCTCCTTTTGTTTTATCAATGTTTAAAATACGATATCCGTTTTTTTTGTCAGTGTTAAAGATTAAGCAAGCTCTATCAACTTTTTTAAGACTAATACCTTCTTGTCTTTTGACCTCGATATTACTGCCTGATGACATGAGTTTAATAAAAGGCTCTTTGGTTTCCGATTTAAAAAAACCAATAGCATTTACGATCTCGTCGTCGATATTACAATTAGAAAATCGAACAACGTGTAACTCTCCGCTTGTTATCTTAGGAATAATACTTAGCTCGAATAGAAATTCTGCAATTTTTTGAGAGTGTTCAACAAAATTATCGGGCTCTCTGTATAAATCTCTTACATAACCATACATTCGGTTGCCATTAAATCTAGTTTCTTCGTCGGCCGCTTCTTCTCCAATAAATTGAAAATATTCGTCTGTTTTGAAAGGATTTAAATAGTAACTTAATAAAACGGCTTTTTGAGCTTCGTCAATATTTAGAGGGGATTGAGATAAAAAAACATCTTCTTCTTTTGCTCTATTTCCTATGCCATGAATAATGGCTTCTTCTATTTCTGTTTGTTTGAAATCGTACATCTTAATATATAATTTATATGATGTAAAAATATATTGAAAAGCCGAAATAATACTTTATTGTTAGTAAAATGTAATAAGATTTTCTTTAGATGAATATGTGGGCTTTAAATTTGTATTTGTAAAACTTGATATAAATTGTACTTTTGCTTGTATATATTGTCTCTTTCAATCTAAACTTATGAATGATAATTCAGGTAAAACTCAAATAAACAATCCCTTACATGGTGTTAAGTTAGTCGATATTTTAGAACGACTTGTTGATGAATATGAATGGGAGGAATTAGCCAGAAAAATTAATATACGTTGTTTTAAGAATGATCCATCGATTAAGTCCTGCTTGAAATTTTTGAGGAGAACACCTTGGGCTAGAGATAAGGTTGAACATTTGTATTTGCATGTTCTAAATTTATATCAGTCGCATGAAATTGATAAGAATCAATAAGTTTTAAAGTCAATGAATATAAAAGATATACAAAATATTAAAGCACTTTATGAGCTTAATAGGAATAGAGACGTGGCTGTAAAAATGGAGGCTTATATGAAAAATAAGTTTTCTTTTTTAGGAATTCCTTCACCATTGCGTACTGAATTGAACCAAGAACTTCAATATCAATTTGGGGAAATAAATATTGTTGATGTTGAACAGTTAGCTATTGCTCTTTGGGCATTGCCAGAAAGAGAATATCAGTATTTAGCAATGTTTCTGATTGCTAAGGTTAAGGAAAAATTAACACCTTCGCACTTAGAGTTTATTTTAGATCTAATTCAAGATAAATCATGGTGGGATACTATTGACATGTTGGCTCCACAATTTATTGGGCAGATATTAAATGATTACCCCGACTTACGAGAAGAATATATTCCTGTTTGGACTGAATCAAAAAATATTTGGATTAATAGAACAGCCATTCTTTTTCAGTTAAAATATAAAGAAGATACTGATTTTTATTTATTGCGATCCATAGTTGAACAGCTTAAACCTAAAAATGATTTTTTTGTGAAAAAAGCGATTGGTTGGGCTTTACGTGAATATTCTAAAACGAATTCTGAACAGGTCGAGAAATATATAAAGGTTGCAGAACTTCAGCCTTTAAGTGAAAAAGAAGGGATGAAAGTAATATTAAAAAATAAAAAGTAATTATGAAAATAGCTATCTACGGACGTCCTTTTGCAAAGCAATCTATTGAATTTATTCATAAGTTCTTTAATACACTTTCGTCTAAAAATAATGAACTTTATTTGCATCATGATTTTGCCGATTTTTTACGAAGAGATTTAAGTTTTCATCCAAAAGTAGAGGCAGAGTTTGTTAGTTATAAAGATTTGAGTAGTGATTTCGACTTTATGTTTAGTATTGGAGGTGATGGAACTTTTTTAGAAAGTGTAAATTTAGTTCGTAATTTAAATATTCCAATAGTGGGGATTAACAGTGGTCGGTTAGGTTTTTTGGCAAATATTGCTAAAGAAAATACCGTCATTGCTGTAAAGAGCTTAATGAGAGGTGATTACGAGATTGAGGAACGTACGTTATTAGAGCTGGAAACTGATAATAATTTATTTGGAGAATTTAATAAGGCGTTAAATGAATTGACAATTATAAAAAAGGATACCTCTTCTATGATTACTATTAAGGCGTATGTAGATGGAGAGTATTTAAATTCGTATTGGACCGATGGTTTAATAATATCAACCCCAACGGGTTCTACAGGTTATTCCTTAAGCGTGGGGGGGCCAATCGTAATGCCAGGAACAAAGAATTTTATTATTTCTCCTATTGCACCCCATAATTTAACAGTTCGTCCAATGGTTATTCCTGACGATAAAGAGATTGTGTTGAAAGTTGATGGTCGTGAGAATAGTTTTTTAGCTACTTTGGATTTTAGATCAAAACCTTTTGATAAATCTGTTGAGCTAAGAATTAGAAAAGCAAATTATACAATTAAAACAGTGAAATTTGATGATTCTTCATTTTTTGGAACGATAAGGAACAAATTGATGTGGGGGTTGGATAGAAGAACGATTGAAGAATAAGTATAGAAAAATATGACTGATAAAGAAAGAGTAGAGTTGAAATTGGTAGTTCTTCATAAAATAAAAGAAGCATATAAGAAAATAGAAGAACTTAAAGAATTAACAAAACCCATTGAACCCGATTGTGCAATAGGGCGTGTGAGTAGAATGGATGCTATTAATAATAAAAGTGTAAATGAAGCTGCTCTTCTTCAAAAAGAAAAGCAATTAAAAAGTTTGGAGATTGCTCTTAAGGGTATCGATAGCGAAAGATTTGGAATTTGTGTATCTTGTGGGAAGGCTATTCCAATTGGAAGGATTTTATTAATGCCAGAGAGTAAGAAATGTGTAAGTTGTGCCAGTCGATAATTGAAAATGATGATGAGTAAAAAGAAAAAAAATAGAGTAGATGTTGTTTATTCTACTAATCCGGATTTTAGTTACGATTATGATGACGATGAGGAAGTAGAAACACTAGAACCAAAGTTGCAAGATTTAAGAATTAGCTTAGACAAAAAACAAAGGAAAGGAAAGTCTGTTACTTTGATAACAGGTTTTATAGGATTAGAAGAGGATCTTAAAGCATTAGGAAAGATATTAAAGAGTAAGTGTGGCGTAGGAGGGGCAGTGAAGAATCAAGAAATCATTATTCAAGGTGATTTTAGAGAAAAGATTATGAATATTTTACTTGAATTGAAGTATAAGGTAAAAAAAGCAGGGGGGTAGAAAAAAAAGATTTATCGTAAACTTCTGGTATACTATCGTTTATTAACGTAAATAAAAAATATCTGTAAAATTTATTAAAATAAATTTGCAAATATAATCAAGATTACTACTTTTGTCGCCGGGTAAGTCTCATACGACCAGCTCCTATCGAATTCCCCCAGGGTCGGAAGGCAGCAAGGGTAGGTAGTTGAGCGGTGCGATATGAGTAGCTTACCCACTTGCCGATATAGCTCAGTTGGCTAGAGCAGCTGATTTGTAATCAGCAGGTCGTGGGTTCGAATCCCTCTATCGGCTCATTATAGTTCTTTAAAAAAAATTGGGGAGGGTACCGAAGCGGTCAAACGGGGCAGACTGTAAATCTGTTGGCTCAGCCTTCATAGGTTCGAATCCTATCCCTCCCACTATTTATTATTGCGGGTGTAGCTCAGTTGGTAGAGCATCAGCCTTCCAAGCTGAGGGTCGCGAGTTCGAATCTCGTTGCCCGCTCAAGAACTATAAAGGTCGTTGATTAATTTCAATGACCTTTTTTTATTATGTTTTTTTCGTCAAAAAAAAGCAAGCTATAAGTAAGCTTGCTTTAGAAATAAAATTAATTAGAAATTATCGACCAATTTTTTTTTCTTTAAACTTGTTTAGTTGTCGTCTAAGTGCTTCGGTAACTTCATCAGTAGATTCCTCAAAAGAGGCGGTCTGTTTTTTACTGAAAAAATCATTTCCTTTTGCCAAAATTTTAACTTCAGTCACCTTGTTTTCTCTGTCTTGAGAATTATCTACTTTTAAAGTAACATTAACTCCTGTAATATAGTCGTGCTTTTCTGTTAGCTTATTTATCTTTTTTGTGATAAAATCTTCTAGTTTTTTATCAGTGTCAAAGTGTAAAGCATTAATGTTAATATCCATATTTATCCTCCATTTATTGGTTAATATTAATTATTATTAATCTCGAGGGTGAGATTGTTTATATGTCTTTTTTAATTTTTCAAATGAATTATGAGTGTATATTTGTGTTGCTGCAAGATTTGCGTGTCCTAGTAGTTCTTTAATAGCATTTAAGTCTGCTCCTTTATTTAACATATGAGTTGCAAAAGTATGTCTTAAAACGTGCGGGCTTTTTTTAGATATTGTGGAAACTAGACCTAGAGATTGATTTACAATGTTGTAAACCAATTTGGGATATGTTTTTTTATTTTTTGACGTTAAAAATAGGTATGAACTGTTATCCCCTCCAAGTTGTGTTAATCTAGTTTTCAAGTATCTCTCTATTAAGTTGGTTAGCTCTTTATGTAACGGTATTATACGTTCTTTGTTGCGTTTCCCAAGTACTTTTATCCTAAAATTTCTTAATTCTAAGTCACTTAATTGTAGCTCAATTAATTCAGATAATCGAATCCCTGTAAAGTAAAACATACTTATTATTAAATGGTTTCTTTCTCCTTCGTAATTATCGTCGAATTCTACATCGTCAATTAAGAAATTAATTTGCTTTTCTTCTATAAATTTAGGTAAGCTTTTTTTACTCTTAGGAGCATTTACTAATTTCGCTGGATTTCCTAAAACTATTTCTTTTTTATTCAAAAATAAATAAAATGATTTTAAACAAGATAATTTTCTATTAACAGTTTTAGAACTAATTCCTTTATCAATTAAAGCAGAAATCCAAGCTCGAATATCTTTGTTGTTGACAGCGTCCCATTTTAATTTTGAAGCATATTTTCTATAGAAAGTTATAAATTGATCTATGTCATTTTGATAGGCAATAGTTGTATGTTTCGAATACCTTTTTTCAAAATTTAAGTAATTAATATAATCAGTCAGGTATTTTTCCATTTCAATATATTCAAGCACAAAGAATCACAAGCTAAAGATAGCTTGTGATTTATGTTTTTCCAAGAAATAATTGATAAATTTATACTTCAGCTTCAAATAAATGTTGCTTGTATACAGCTTTAATCTTTAATTCTCTATTTACAATAGATGGTTTTTTATAGGCTTTTCTGTTTCTTAATTCTTTCATTACGCCTGTTTTTTCGAATTTTCTTTTAAACTTTTTTAAAGCTCTTTCGATATTCTCGCCTTCTTTGATAGGTATTACAATCATTTTTTGTCTTTTATTAAATTGGACTGCAAATGTAG
>JAMOQL010000066.1 GCA_027064025.1 Bacteroidales bacterium | reverse complement strand
AGAAAATTATTCTGATATTGAAGATACAATTTTACAAGAGCTTAACAGAGAAACACACCTTAAAATGATGCACCCCAGAATGTTATCTGGAAAACTTCAGGGACACATTTTGGAAAGTTTCTCAAGAATGATTCGCCCAAATCGTATTTTAGAACTAGGAACATATACAGGCTATTCGGCCATTTGTTTATCGAAAGGACTAGCAGAAAACGGAAAGTTGATTACCATTGAAAAAGACGACGAAACTTTATTTATTGCCCGTAAATATTTCGAAAAAGCCAATGTTGAACAAAAAATTGAAATTATAACTGGTGATGCATCACAAATAATAGAAACTCTTGAAGACACTTTCGATTTAGTATTTATGGATGCTGACAAAAGCCAGTATATCGATAATTTCGAAAAGTTATTACCTAAAGTAAAACAAGGAGGATATATTATTGCCGACAATGTTCTTTGGGATGGAAAAGTAATTCTGGAACACTTGAAAAATAACGACTATTTTACAAAAGGTATAAAAAGTTTTAACGATTGGGTACAAAAAGACCAGCGCGTTTCGAACTATATTTTACCTATAAGAGATGGAATGATGATCATTAGAAAGCATTAAAAAACATACTGTTTTTTATCAAAATATAGTTAAGAAATATTATCTTGCATATCTATTTTAAAAAACCATTACTAAAACAAAAAAACTTATGTCTAGCAATATTCACAAACTATTGATTGTAGTTATCTTATTCTTCTTTACTTCTCAAGTGGTAAATGCTCAGTTTGCTAACAATAAAAAGAAAGGTAAAGATTTATTTTATGCTATAGGAGCAGGAGTATCTGGTGGAGAAGCCGATGGATCTTCTATTTATGGTGGAAATTTAACATTTGAGGCTAGAAAACCTTTCTGGATATTTGCTCAAAATTATTCTATGAGTGTAGATGTCTCAATGTCTCTATTATTAGGTAGTTCCGAAGAGAAATTTGCAATGCTTCCTGTAGGTTTTACAATGGTAAGTATTAATGCTTTTAGTCAATCCACAAAAATTAGAAAAAACAGATTTGGCGGATTTTTATCATTAGGAATGATGATTATTCCAGGAGCAAAAAAAACACATACAGATATACTAACAGGTGAAACTACTACACAATCTGGGATGTTTGGACCAGCTATCTCTATGGGACCGAGATTTAGAGTTGGAAAAACTTATATGGATTTTCGTTTGTATGGAGGAATGACGACTTCTGAAGTCGCATATGGAGGATTCAACTTAATGTTTACTTTAGGAATGAAAAGTAAAAAACGTGGTGGAGCCATGATGTAAAAATATTATTCTAAAATAAAATTCCGAGGGAGCAATCTTCTCGGTTTTTTTTTATCAAATTATAAATAAAATGAAAAATCTAACTCTTTTATTATTCTTTATTACTTCAAGTCTATTTTCGCAAACAGTTAATTTCTATTATGATAGAGCACAAGATAGAATGGAAAAGCATGAATACGATGCCGCAATTAAAGATTTAAACGAAGTCTTAAAGAAAGACAAGCATTTCTATGAGGCATATCACGATTTAGGAGTAATATATGCTATAAAGAAACAAAAATTAGAAGCTATTAAATATTTTGATAAGGCTATTAAAGAAAACGGGAAATATTATTCCGCTTATGTAAATAGAGCCAACCTGTATTACGAAATGGGGAAAAAGAAAGAAGCGGCTAGTGACTTCGCATCAGTAATAGCAAAGAAACCCGATTATGTAAAAGCCTACGAAAAAAGAGGCTTTATTTATTATTCCAATGGTGATTATGCCAAAGCCATGAACGATTTTAATAATGCTGAAAAATATAAATCAATCAATCCTAATGTCTATTTTAAGCGAGCAAAAATTAATCAGAAAAATGGTAATATTGACCAAGCAATAAGCGATTATAGTAAATGCTTAGCAAAGAAATCTGATTATATTAAAGCCTTAAAAGAAAGAGGAGAACTTTATTATCAGAAAAAAGATTATGGACACGCTATTGCAGATTTAAAAATGGCTAAAGCCGATTTCGATAATCAAGAAGTTAATACTTTAATAGCACACTCATATTTTCAAACTCACGACTTAGACCAAGCTATTTACTTTTATTCTGATGTAATAACTCGTTTTAGAACACATGATTGGGAAGTTTATTACAATAGAGGAATGGCTTATCTAGAAAAAGAGAATTATTTGGCCGCCAAAAACGATTTTACCAAGTCTATTGCTCATAAAAAAGACAATTACAATGCTTATTACAGAAGGGCAGAAGTCTACCAAAAAATGAAAAAAGCATCGTCGGCTATGAGAGATTACAACAAAGTAATTCAAATGAACCCCAAAGATCCATATCCATTTTTTGAAAGAGGAAAGCATTATTGGGATAACAAAGAAGTGGATCACTGTATAGCAGATTTGACGAAATACATAAAGCTTTCGAAAACTCCTAAACCTGAAGCATACTACTTACGTGGAGCATCGTACTATTTAATTAAAGAAAAAGCTAAAGCTTGCGATGATTTAGAATCGGCAAAAGAATTAGGAATGAAAGCCGCCAAAGATATGCACTACAAAATTTGTCATTAATGGCTAATTCTTGGTTCCAATTCAAACAGTTTAAGATAGAGCAGGGGCAAACCGCCATGAAAGTAGGAACTGACGGAGTTATGCTCGGGGCATGGGCTGAAATATCAAACAGTAAAACCATACTTGATATTGGAACAGGAACTGGATTAATAGCTTTAATGTGTGCTCAACGAAATTCGTCGGCACGTATTGTTGGAATCGAGATAGACCAAGAGGCAAGTATTCAGGCTACCGAAAATTTTAATAATTCAAATTGGTCAGATAGATTATTTGTGAAAAATATAGCTGTTCAAGATTTTGCCCATAATAATATTTCAAAATTTGATGCTATTATTTCTAACCCACCTTTTTTTGAGAATGCTTTTAAAGCAAAAAATACAAAACGACATACAGCAAGACATACCGATAGTTTGAGCTTCTCGGATTTACTTTCGGTATCTTCAAAATTATTATCGGAAGAGGGTTTCTTTTCTCTAATTATTCCTGCTGAAAGTAGAAATAAATTTATAGAAGAAGCTAAAAAATACAGCCTTTATTTGCTTAAACGTTTAGATGTTTATCCTACCAATCAATCGTTAAGTGCCAAAAGATCACTATTAACTTTTGCAAAAGTCGAACAAAGTCCTACAATAGATGTATTAATTATTGAACCCGAAAAAAGGCATCAATATTCTGATACCTATATAGAATTAACTAAAGCGTTTTATTTAAATTTTTAGACTTCTTATAACATTTTTAAAAAACCAACT
>JAMOQL010000065.1 GCA_027064025.1 Bacteroidales bacterium | reverse complement strand
TCAATAGCTTTATTTACAAATAATATATCGTTTCAAGAATTATTTATGCATCTGCATTTGGGCAGCAATTTATCCTATATTATTGGTATTGCAGCTATTTATGTGTTAATGTATATTGCAATGGTAGAAAATTCTAGAATGCCAGTTGACGACCCTAAAACACATCTGGAATTAACTATGGTTCACGAAGTTATGATTTTAGATAACAGTGGCTTTGATTTAGGATTGATACACATTGCAACATGGTTGAAATTTTCTATTTACGGAAGTTTAATTTCTAATTTCCTGATTAATTCCTATTGGGCTTGGTATTGGCAAATATTAGCATTTTTTGGAGTACAATTCATTTTTGCAATTACCGTTGGCGGATTGGAAGCCTTTCGAGCAAGAAATAAAATGGAGAAAAATCCGCAATGGATTATTATGCTATCGGCTATTGCGGTGGTGGTATTTTTAACGACCCTAATTATTACTCAAAAAATAATTTTAAATTAAAATGAGCTATTTATTTATCATATTATTCGCTATTACTTTAATCTACTTTGCACTGTCGGAGCGGGTAAAAAAGTTTGTTTGGCTCTTGTCTATTCAAGGCTTTATCTTATTTGGGGTCGTCTTTTTTAATCTTAATGAAATTGAATTATTCGACTTTATTTTCATATTAACCGAAACCATTTTAGTTAAAGCTATTGTGGTGCCTTTGTTCCTCAATCGGATTAGAAAACACAATCATTTAAGTCGTGAGCACAACCCATCGGTTCCTGTTTTTTATTCTATTATTTTAGTGATATTAAGTTTAATACTCAGTTTTGTCTTGAGTAATCATCTTAGTAACAATCAAATACATACTAAATATTTCACAGTTGCTTTTGCAGCTATTATTTTTGGAATATATTTTATTATCATACACAAAAATATTTTCTCGCACGTTGTGGGGTATCTTATCATCGAAAACGGTATTTTTTTAATGTCATTAGCAGTTGGTAGCACTATGCCGATGATGGTAAATTTGGCTATTCTACTCGATGTTCTGATGGGGATTTTAGTACTGGGTATTTTTATTAATCATGTCGGCGATACTTTTAAAAGTGTCGAAATAGACCAACTTTCTAAACTTAAAGATTAGCAAAATGTTATTAATATTCTTTATATTATCGGCCGTTTTAAGTTTGATTATTTTCTTTGCTAAAAATAACTTGCTCACAAAATTACTCACACCAATATATTTAATATTGGTTGTGATTATTAGTGTATACTCATATCTACATCTGAATCAAGCAGATAGTATTTATTATAATTTTGATGCTTTAGGTGTTCTGTTAACAATGGTACTAAGTATTTTAAGTATCCCTGCTTTTTACCACAGTTATCTGTATCTAAAACGGAACAATCTCACAGCCAAGCAAGAAGCCATTTATTATTCGGCATTAATAATGTTTATTACTGCAATGATAAGTTCATATTTTGCTGAAAATGTTGCCTTATTATGGGTTAGCGTAGAATCTACAACTTTATTTATTTCAATATTAATTTATTTTAAACGAACCCACGATGCACTAGAAGCCACCTGGAAATATTTATTTGTTTCGTCGGTAGGTCTTGCTATTGCGTTTATCGGAATACTATTTTTAAGTATTATTGCCAGCGATAATGGTTTGCACAGTTTAAGTTTCAACGAATTAACTTCTTTAGCAAGTAATATGAATACAACTTGGCTTAAAATTGCTTTTGTTTTAATGATAACGGGATTTTCGGTTAAAATTAGTGTTTTTCCTCTTTTCGCTGTGGCTATTGATGCTAAAACTGTTGCCGCCTCACCAGTAAATGCCTTAATGTCAACAGCACTTGTAAATGTTGGTTTTGTTGGTATTTATCGCACTTATATCATTATTTCGAAAACAGAAATACTACCTTGGGCACAACATATTTTAATAATTATTGCGGTTGTTTCTATTTTTTTAGCAGCCATTCAATTAACAAGGGTTAAACGCTTAAAAAGAATGTATGCATTCTCGTCGATGGAGCACATGGGGATTGTACTATTAGGTCTAGCTATTGGAGGTATAGGTTACTACGCCGCAATTCTACATCTTGTTTTCCACTCCTTAGTTAAGGCAGGCTTATTTTTCCAGATTGGGACAATAAATAAATTCTCAAAATCGAAATGGATAAAAGATATGGGTTTATTTTTTAAACAAAACCCTTTAAGTAGTTTAGGATTTATTCTAGGAATAATTTCCATTCTAGCTATTCCTCCTTCTGGTTTATTTGTTAGCGAGTTGCTCATTTTTAAGGCTTTATTTTCTAGTGGAAATTATCTAGTTGCCATTGCAGTATTACTGTTTTTAACCGTAATTATCTTTCTGTTTGCACGAAATGCTTTTCATATTTTATTTAATGATGAAAATATTCAGGTAGAAAACAACATAAAACTAAATCCTTACGAAAGCATTTCTCAGTTTGTATTATTTGGATTGGTTATTTATTTAGGAATAAACCCTCCAGTTTTTTTTACCGATTTAATTAACTCAGCCATTGCTATTTTAAATTAAGGAACTATGGAAATGTTAAGAATAAAAAATAATGAAAGCATTCAATTAAATGAAATTAATATTTTGTCTTATGAAAATTTTTCTGTTTTAGTTTTAGATTTACTTAGCGATAAACAAAAGCATTGCGTTAACTATTTTGCTTATCGTAAAAATGCAGATTTACAGCTTATTATGGTGGTTGCCGATGATGAGAACCACGATATAATAATTCTATCTCATTTGTTAAAATCTAGTGAAAAGCAAGAATTAAATTCACTTACACAGTCTATTTTTGCTCTTCATATTTTTGAGCGTGAAATATATGAAAATTTTGGAGTGAATTTTATTAATCATCCATGGCAAAAGCCAATCAGATTTCCTCATAATCGTGCTAATCAAAAAATGCAAATTAACGATTACCCTTTTTACAGCATTAAAAGCGAGGAATTACACGAAGTCGGTGTAGGACCAATTCACGCTGGTATTATTGAGCCAGGGCATTTCCGATTTATATGTAATGGCGAAAATGTTTTGCATCTCGAAATACAATTAGGTTGGCAGCATAGAGGCGTAGAGCAATTATTTTTAGACAAAAAACAAGGTCTGCAACGGAATATTTTAGCCGAAAATATATCAGGAGATACTGTAATTGGACACACAACAAGTTTTGCACAAATAATGGAAGCTTTGGCAGGTAAAGAAATAACCGAACAAAACCAAATAGAACGTGCTTTGGCTATGGAATTGGAGCGTATTGCTATACATACTGGCGATATTGGTGCATTGTGTGTAGATGCTGCGTATCATTTGGGAGCTAATGTTTTTGGAATTTTGCGAACAGC
>JAMOQL010000064.1 GCA_027064025.1 Bacteroidales bacterium | reverse complement strand
AGTTACAAAACAATTATCGGTGGAGCCAGGAGCTATTTTTACAGGAACTTGTAAAATGTCTAAAGAAGCTGAGAAATTCGTTAAAAAATAAATTTTAAGACTTGCCAAAAAAGAAACAGACCAAGCAACTTGTTGAAAAGCCTAAACAAAAACTAAATGCTTATGCCAAATATTCTACTATGGCTTTGCAAATGGGTGTTATTATTACCATAGGAGCTTTTGGAGGTTTGAAAATTGATCAATATTTCGATTTTAGTTTTCCCATTTTTACTTTGAGTTTATCAATTATTTCTGTCTTTTTGGCTGTATATTTAGCTATTAAAGATATTATTAAATACAACGATTAAATTGTTTCTAACTAATAAGATAGCATGAATGAAATAAAACAATTTAACAAGCAGATTTTACTAATTGCCACTTTTGCATATTTAGCTATTGCTTTAGTATTTAACTTTTTATTTCCAGAAAAATTTCATTGGTCCTTATTATTGATTCCTGCAATTCTTGCCATTGTAACGACTCTGCTACATCGTAAATTATTACAATCGGGCAAAGATCGCCCACAAAAATTTATTAATGTGTTTATGGCCGTAACAGGTATTAAATTAATGATTTACCTTATTACAGTTTTAATTTATGTTATGTTATTTACAAACTATGCTATTCCTTTTGTGATTATCTTCTTTAGTCTTTATATTATTTATACTGTAATAGAAATAAAGAGTCTTCTTAAATATTTAAAAACGCTGGGATAATTTATTTACCAGAGCGAACTAATATTTGAATATTTTGTTGTCCTTATCGAAAAAAAAAATAACCAATTTATTGAAACATAGATTATCGCCTCATACTTGAAGGTATATTTTCTATATTTGAAATATGAAAAAAGTTCTATCGATAGATGGTGGCGGAATAAGAGGAATAATTCCAGCATTAGTATTAGCAGAAATTGAAAAAAGCGTCGGTAAACCTATTGCCGAAATTTTCGACTTAATAGCAGGAACTTCTACAGGAGGAATTATTGCTTTAGGTTTAAGTAAACAGAAAGGCTCTAATATACAGTACTCTGCCGAAGATTTGGCTAATTTATATTTTGATAATGGAAAAGAAATTTTTTTTCGATCATTTTGGAAAGGCGTTTCGTCTGTGGCTGGAATTGGTGACGAGAAATATTCTCAGGAAGGTATCGAGGCTACCTTGAATCAGTATTTTGGAGATGATAAATTTGGAGATTCAAAGACTAATATTTTGGTGTCTTCATACGATATAGAAAGGAGAGAACCGATATTTTTTAAATCGTGGAAAGAAGAATGGAAGCCTATTTCAATACAATTGGTTTCTCGTGCAACATCTGCGGCACCTACATATTTTGAGCCAGCATATTTCGATATTAATGGCGAAAAAAGGGTACTTATCGATGGTGGTGTATTTATCAATAATCCTGCTATGTCTGCGTATGTAGAGGCCAAAAAATTATTTCCTGACGAAAAAGATTTTATCGTAGTCTCTCTAGGAACAGGAGAATTAATGAGGACAATTTCTTACCAAGAAGCCAAAAATTGGGGTAAAATACAGTGGCTATCTCCCTTGTTAAGTTGTATGTTCGATGGCGTTTCCGATGCTGTTAATTACCAGCTCGAAGAGTTATTAGAAAATAAATACTATAGGTTTCAAACCAAACTCACTACAGCATCCGACGATATGGATAATGCGAGTCAAAGTAACTTAGACGCTCTTAGAAAAGAGGCTGAAAATCTGATTAGAAATCAAAAAGAAAAAATTGAACTGCTTTGTCAACAGTTATAATTTCTTAAAAAAGTGGTTTAAATAAAAAGAGCCTCGAATAAGTTCGAAGCTCTTAAATATTTTCTTACATCTAAAAGATTATTTTTTAAGATGTTTTTTGTATTTGTTTTTAAACTTATCGATACGTCCAGCCGAGTCAACCAATTTCATCTTACCAGTATAAAATGGGTGAGATTCGCTAGAGATTTCAATTTTTACTAAAGGATAATTTGTACCATCTACATCGATAGTTTCCTTTGTGTCTGCTGTCGACCTAGTAATAAAAACATGATCATTCGACATATCTTTAAAAGCAACTAGGCGATACTCTTCAGGATGAATTCCTTTTTTCATTTTTTTAAATATTGTATTTGTTTGATTATTAAGAAGTAAAACTTACCACATTTTACCTTTTGCCCTAATAATTATTACAAATGGTTTCTAATTTTTTCGGACTGCAAATATAGAGATATTTTATAAATCTACAAACTTAATTTACTTATTAACATTTCTATGTTTAAATTTTCTTGTTCGCCAGTATCCATATTTTTTAATTGAATAGTTTTACTTTCCATTTCTTGTTCTCCAATTATGGCAACAAAAGGAATGGATTTTTGATTGGCGTAAGAAAACTGCTTCTTCATTTTTGCTGTTTTAGAATAAAGTTCAGCATTAATACCAGCTTCTCTTACCTGTTTTAAAAGAGGGAGGATGTATAAACTTTCTTGTTCACCAAAGTTAACAAACATTAATTGGGTTTGTTCTTTTTCGTAGACTGGGAATTTTTTGGTTTGAGTTAGAACATCGTATATTCTATCAGCACCAAAAGAAATACCTACACCCGAAACATCCTTCATTCCAAATATTCCTGTTAAATCGTCGTAACGACCACCGCCAGTAATACTTCCTATCTCGACTTCGTTAGATTTTACTTCGAAAATAGCACCTGTATAATAGTTTAATCCACGTGCTAGAGATAAATCTAGTTCAACATTCAAATCAACTTTTGCCGAATATATATAGTTAAAAACAGTCTCTATTTCTTGAACACCTTGCATGCCAATGTCAGAAACTTTGAGTTTATCTTTCAATAAATCAATCTTTTCTTTTGTACTTCCTTGATGTGTGATAATGGGCTTTAATATTTCAATTTTATCGGCAGATATTCCTTTTGTCATAAGCTCTTGCATGACGTTATCCAAACCAATTTTATCGAGTTTATCTATCGCAACAGTTATATCAATAAGTTTATCCTGATGCCCTATCAACTCTGCAATTCCAACTAATATTTTTCGATTGTTAATTTTTAGAGTTACCTCGAGATTTAATCTTTTAAAAACCTCTTCAACAATTTGTATCAGTTCCAATTCATTTAATAATGAATCGCTTCCAACTACATCTACATCGCATTGAAAGAATTCTCTATATCGTCCTTTTTGTGGTCTATCAGCTCTCCAAACAGGTTGTATCTGATACCTTTTGAAAGGGAAATTAATTTCGTTTTGATGTTGAACTACGAAACGGGCAAAAGGTACTGTTAAATCGTAGCGTAAGCCTTTCTCAGAAATCTTTGTTGTAAGTTTCTGAGAGTTTTTCGTTTGCCATGCCTCATCTTTAACTTTCGAAGCGTAATCGCCAGAATTTAGAATTTTAAAAAGTAGTTTATCTCCTTCTTCTCCATATTTTCCCATCAAAGTAGATAGGTTTTCCATGGCTGGAGTTTCTATGGGTTGATAAGCGAATAAAGAAAATACCGATTTAATAGTATCAAAAATATAATTCCTACGAATGGTTTCTGCAGGAATAAAATCTCTTGTTCCTTTCGGGATAGACGGTTTTTGAGCCATATTTGTTTAAAGATTTAGTTTATCAACATTAACAGAGCTAGAATTGGAATTAAGTCCTCCTTTAGAATGATTGGCAATGTCTTGTAATTCTTTTACGAATCGGTTTAAATCATCTTCAGAAAATCCCTTTTCTAGTACGGCTTCTTCTAAAGTTCCCCAAATAGGCTCGCCACAAACAATACAACGAATACCTTCTTCCATCAAATATTTAACAGATTCTGCTACTGTTTCGGTTAGCTCTTCGATAGTGATATCTTTTGTTATCTCCATAATAATGTAATTTTAAAATGCAAAGGTAACAGAAAATAGTATGGAATTCAAAAATGCAAAACAGAAACTAAATTTAATCTTTTTTTGAATATGGATCAAAAACTTATTTTTTTTGTGAAAGGATGTCTTTCTCAAAATATTGCCAAAGTGATTCGTTAGGGACAGGAGCTACAATATTAATGAGTTCCTTTTTTACAGGATGAATAAGTTTTAATTGTCTTGAATGCAGACTGATGCCCTTGTCTGGATTGGACCGTTTAGCTCCGTATTTTAAATCTCCCTTTATTGGTAATCCAATTTTAGATAACTGTGCTCTTATTTGGTGATGACGGCCTGTTTTTAATTCTATTTCTAATAAAGTATATTTGTCAGATTTTGATATTTCCTTGTAAAGTAATAAGGCTCTTTTGCTTAGGGGTTTGTTTTCGTCGAAAGCATAAGATTTATTTTGCTTAGTATTTCGGGTCAAGTAATGCTCTAAACCACCTTCTTTTGGTGTTGGAGAATGACTAACAATAGCCCAATATATTTTCTTTAGATCTTTTTCTTGAAACATTTTATTGAGTCGTACTAATGCTTTTGAGGTACGAGCAAAAATTACAATTCCACTTGTTGGTCGATCTAAACGGTGAGGTAAACCTAGAAATACTTCTCCTGGTTTATTATATTTTTCTTTGAGGTATTGCTTTACAATATCTGTTAAGGGTCTGTCTCCAGTTTTATCACCCTGTACAATATCGGATACTCGCTTATTAACCGCTATTAAATGGTTATCTTCATATAGTATTTCTAAAGAATTTTCTTTGTTCATATTTTATAATACGATATTAATATTGTTCTTTTTCGTTAGGGAAATCTGTAGATTTAACATCAGCAATATAATTTTTTACAGCTCCTTTTATCTCTTCAGATATGTTATGGTAGCGTCTTAAAAAACGAGGAGAAAAAGATTGGGTAATACCCAACATATCGTGTAAAACCAAAACTTGACCATCGACTCCGCCACCAGCACCGATTCCGATAACAGGAATTTTTACTGCATTGGCAACTTTTTTGGCTAAGTCAGCGGGTATTTTTTCGAGCACGATTGCAAAACAACCAAGCTCTTCCAATAAGGAAGCGTCTTCTAATAATTTATTAGCTTCTTCTTCTTGACGAGCACGAACAGTATAAGTTCCAAATTTATAAATAGATTGAGGAGTTAATCCTAAATGTCCCATAACAGGAATCCCTGCTGATAATATTCGTTGGATAGATTCTTTTATTTCAAATCCACCTTCCATTTTAACAGCGTGTGCTCCTGTTTCTTTCATTATTCGAATAGCAGAATGTAGGGCTTCTTTCGAATTGCCTTGGTAAGTACCAAAAGGCATATCTACAACAACTAATGCTTTTTGAGTGGCTCTAACTACCGATGAGGCATGGTAAATCATGGCATCTAAAGTAATAGGCAAAGTTGTAGAAAATCCTGCCATTACATTTGAGGCAGAATCTCCAACTAAAATAACATCGATACCAGCAGCCTCAACTATTTGAGCCATTGAATAGTCATAGGCGGTTAACATTGAAATCTTTTCGCCTCTTAATTTCATTTCGTAAAGCACATGTGTTGTGACTTTTCTAATATTTGATTCTATTGACATAGAGCGGCTATTTATAGTTTTTGTATTTATCAATTTAATTATATGAAAGCGTTTTAACTTGAAATTATCGTTAAATTGTTATATTTTCGCACTTCAATTAAAAAACAATATTACAGACGAATTTTATATTCGACAAATTAATTGCAATAATTCTTTCGTAATGAAACTACAGATACTTAAACAAGCCTTTTTCTTTTCCTTATTAATTTTTATTCTTAGTTCTTGTGAAGAGGATTTTGACACTATTACAGAATATAAAGATCAGACCGTAGTCTATGCTTTTCTACAACAAAAAGATCCGTGGAATGAATTTACCGATACCAATTGGGTTGTGGTGAATAAGGCTTTTTTAGGAGAGGCTAGTGTTTTGGATATGGCCAATGTTGCCGATTCTGTTAATTATAATAATTATGATGATATATCTGTAACTTTACAACGTATTAAAAGTATCGATCCTAAATCGGCAACTGTTGATGCTAGTGTTTATAATCACGAGCCGATTACGTTACATTATACTACGCATTATAAGGATTCTGGTGCATTTGCTACAGATAATAATATTGTATTTTATACTACAAAAGCCTTAATGTATCATAAAGATGTTAATACCAACCCAAGACCAGACGATGATGATCCGTATTATTACCGACTTACGGTTAAAAAGCCAGGGAAAGACTCTGTTTATGCTACTACAAAAATGATAAGAGGAATCATAGAAGACAGACCTTTAACTTTTCCTGTAGGTAATAGATTCATAGATATGGCTTCTTCGTTTCCTAATTATACTTTTACTGTACAATTTGGATCAAATATTGATGCAAGAATCTACGATCTTAAAATTAGAATGTATTATTACGAAAAAAGAACAGATGGAAATATCTATCTTAATTATGTAGATTATCAGAATCCATTAGTTATTACTCGTGATAAAAACCCAGATCGATCTATCGATATGGAAATTGATATTCCGCCTTTAGCATTTTATTCTTCAATAGCCAATCAGCTTTATGATACTAAAGACGTGGTATGGAGAGTTCCTAAATTAACTTTAAAAGATGGCTTAGGCGAAAGTCATGCTTTAATCTTTACCTTAGGTAGTCAAGAAACATATGTTTACAATCAAGTTACCATGCCTTCCGATGGTATTGTACAAGAAAAACCTTCTTATACAAATATTACCAATGGTTTAGGTTTATTTACTTCTAAATGGAGATTTACAAGAGATCGTTTTGAATTGACAGGGAAGACTGTAGATTCTTTAGCACTTGGTGTTGCAACAAAGAATATTAAATTCCAAGACTACAAAGTTTCTGTACCTTTTAATGATACGATAACTTCTGCTGAAGTAATCAAGCTTTTTTAAGAACTTTGCAGTCAAAATTAATTTCTTAAATCTTGTATTAAGAATATAGGTTGTGAGCGCTAAATATTTAAGCTCGTATCCTAGATACTAATTATTTTGTCTGTAATTAATAAATTATCTTTAATCACAATTCCGCAATACTGACTTGATTTTATTTTAATTACCGACTATTTGTCAGATTCTTCTTTTAGTTTCTGACAGAATATCTTTCAATTGAAAATCTCCTATTTTGTCCAAATAACACATGTTGCATTGTTAATAAGCAGATATACAGACCGTTGCGTGTAAAACAAAATATTATCTGTCAATTTTTTTTAGTATTGGCATAAAGATTGAAAAAACCCAATCAGAATTTTAAATTGAAAACATAAAAAATTAAAATATCATGGGAAAAATAATTGGAATCGATTTAGGAACAACTAACTCTTGCGTTTCTGTAATGGAAGGAAGTGAGCCTGTTGTAATCCCTAATAGCGAAGGAAAAAGAACAACACCATCGATTGTTGCATTTATCGAAGGTGGAGAAAGAAAAGTTGGAGACTCGGCAAAACGTCAAGCTATTACCAACTCAGAAAAAACCATATACTCTATTAAGAGATTTATGGGTGAAACTTTTGACAAAGTAACAAAAGAAGTTTCGCAAGTACCTTATAAGGTAATTAAAGGAGATAATAATACGCCAAGAGTAGAGATTGATGGTAAGAAATATACACCTCAAGAAATTTCGGCTATGATACTTCAGAAAATGAAGAAAACAGCTGAAGATTATCTAGGACAAGAAGTTACTGAAGCTGTTATTACAGTGCCTGCTTACTTTAGCGATTCGCAACGTCAGGCTACCAAAGAAGCAGGAGAGATTGCTGGTTTAGAAGTAAAAAGAATTATTAATGAGCCAACAGCTGCATCATTGGCTTATGGTTTAGATAAAAAAGATAAAGATCAAAAAATTGCAGTTTTCGACCTTGGAGGAGGAACGTTCGATATTTCGGTTCTTGAATTAGGAGACGGTGTATTCGAAGTAAAGTCTACAGATGGTGATACTCATCTTGGAGGAGATGATTTTGATCAAGTTATTATATCTTGGTTGGCCGAGGAGTTTTTAAAAGATGAGAATATAGATCTTAGAAAAGATCCTATGGCTCTTCAGAGACTTAAAGAAGCTGCCGAAAAAGCCAAAATTGAATTGTCTAGTTCAACATCAACAGAAATTAACTTACCATATATTATGCCTGTAGATGGCATTCCTAAACACTTGGTAAGAACACTTTCTAGAGCAAAATTTGAGCAATTATCAGACTCTTTAATAAATGCAATTGTTGAGCCTTGTAATAAAGCTATTAAAAACTCAGGATTAAGTGCATCGGAAATCGACGAAGTTATTTTAGTTGGTGGATCGACACGTATTCCTGCTGTTCAAGACAAAGTAAAAGCTATTTTTGGGAAAGAGCCTTCGAAAGGGGTTAATCCTGACGAAGTGGTTGCCGTTGGCGCAGCTATTCAAGGAGGTGTCTTAACAGGTGAAGTTACTGACGTATTGTTATTAGATGTTACGCCTTTATCTTTAGGAATCGAAACTATGGGTCAGGTTATGACAAAATTGATTGATGCTAATACAACAATTCCTACCAAAAAATCGGAAACGTTTACAACTGCTGTCGATAATCAGCCTTCTGTTGAGATTCACGTTCTTCAAGGAGAGCGTCCTATGGCTAACCAAAATAAGTCAATTGGTCGTTTTCACTTAGATGGTATTGCTCCAGGACAAAGAGGCGTCCCTCAAATTGAAGTTACTTTTGATATCGATGCCAATGGAATATTAAACGTATCGGCAAAAGATAAAGGTACTGGAAAAGAGCAAAAAATTAGAATTGAAGCTTCTTCTGGTTTATCTGATGCAGAAATTGAAAAGATGAAAGCTGAGGCCGAAGCAAATGCTGAAGCAGATAAAGCAGAAAGAGAAAAAGTTGATAAATTGAATCAAGCAGACGGTTTAATCTTCCAAGTAGAAAAGCACATGAAGGAAATGGGCGATAAGTTACCAGAAGATAAAAAAGGACCTATCAATGCAGCATTAACTAAATTGAAAGAAGCACATAAAGCACAAGATTTAGCTGCTGTTGATGTTGCAACTGAAGAAGTTAATAAAGTGTTTGCGGAATTGCAACAGCAAACTCAACAAGAGCAACAAGCACAAGGTCAAGCTCAAGGTCAGCCTCAACAAGATCCTAGTGCTGGTCAAGCTGCTGGAGACGAAGTTCAGGATGTTGACTTCGAAGAAGTAAAATAATAGGCATAGCTTATTAGTGAAAAAAAGAACCCGATAGCTTTAATCTAAGCTATCGGGTTTTTTGTGTCACAAAGTATGATTATAATTCAGCGATAATAGCATCAGCCATTTGTTGAGTAGAGGCAGCTCCTTTTTCGATAACATCAGGTTTACCAGGTACTTTTTTCATATCGTAAGTCTGTACCTTTGAATCTTTGATAACCTTAGCTACTGCTTTTCTGATTTTTGCAGCAATTACTTTTTCATCGATATGGTCAAGCATCATACAAGCTGATTCTACCATAGCTATCGGATTAACAATTGAAGTATCGTAATCTGCATATTTGGGTGCAGAGCCATGAGTAGGTTCAAATACAGCAACTCCAGTTTCTGGATTCATTTGAGCAGAACAAGCAAAACCTAAACCTCCAATTAAACCAGCAAAACCATCCGAAATAATATCGCCGAACATATTTCCAGCAACGATTACGCCGTAAGTTTCAGGGTTCTTAGTTAACCACATCATCTGAGCATCGATATTGGTATTCCATAATTCGATTTCTGGATAATCTGCCGCTTGCATTTGCTGAGCCATTTTGTACATCATTCCAGAAGTTTCGCGAATTACATTTGGTTTTTCGGCAACCGTTACCGATTTGTAACCGTAATTTTTAGCATGTTCGAAAGCCGCTCTTACGATTCTTTCTGTTGCTTTTCTTGTAAAAATACGTGTAGAGATAGAGACGTCTTCTTTTGGTGTAGAACCAAAATTCTTTACAAATCTAGGGTGAGTCATAAATGCATCGTGAACTTGTTCGCTAGGATTTGTCCATTCTACACCGCCATATAAACCTTCGGTATTTTGACGAAAAATAACTACATCTACAGGAGGTTCTTCAACGCTTCCATCAGCCGCTCTACGGATAAAATTTAAAGGATTACCATCGTAAGACTTACAAGGTCTTGCACAAATATCTAAATTGAA
Organism: Bacteroidales bacterium; assembly: GCA_027064025.1. GTDB lineage: Bacteria > Bacteroidota > Bacteroidia > Bacteroidales > JAFGXI01 > JAFGXI01. The sequence continues at coordinate 48,225 of JAMOQL010000064.1, read as the reverse complement.
GTGTTGACGTAATTTTACAATTGGACTAGCATAAATTAAACCTTTTTCTTTAAATTCTGGAGCAAGTTCTTCGAATGCTTCATCTTTTGGTTTAGATGTAATAGCGCCAAATAAAGCAATTTTGTGTTTTTCTAATAAATCGATAGTTCTTTGTGGTAAAGCTTCACCTTCTTTTTTCCAAAATTCCCAACCTATGTCTCCTTCAACATATTCTGCCTTAAAACCAGCAGCATTTAATACTCTAATAGTTTCGTCTAATACGACTCTTCCGATGCCATCTCCTGGCAATGATACAATTGTTCTCATTATTTCTTTTTTCTATAAGTTCTTTTATTTAAGTTCTAAAAATAGATAATATTTATTATTAAATCAATGTCTTAAATCCAAAAGTTTATCAATTAATTTATTCATGAAAAATTTGGCTATTTACAGTATATATTTACTTTTTTGCCGATGAAATACATACAAAATATTGGATTCTGACCATAATTATAAACGATCATACTTAGATAAGTTTTTTTAACGTTCAAGTTCAGTGCTATTCATTTTCTTAGTTTATCTTTGTAGATTGCGTTTGTTTTATATCTTTAAATAGAAATAGGAAAAGAGAGAATATGTTTTTTAAAGTTGAGAAGAAAGACCCTAATAGTAAAGCTAGAACAGGAACAATTAGTACTGACCACGGGGAAATAAAAACCCCAATTTTTATGCCTGTTGGTACGGTTGCTTCGGTAAAATCCGTTCATCAGCACGAGCTAAAAGACGATGTGAAAGCACAGATAATTTTAGGTAATACCTACCATTTATATTTACGTCCAGGCATGGATGTGATGAAAAATGCAGGCGGTTTACATCGGTTTATGAATTGGGATAGACCTATTTTGACAGATAGTGGAGGTTATCAAGTTTTTTCTCTTTCTGCAAATAGAAAATTAACAGAAGAAGGTGCTATGTTTAAGTCGCATATCGACGGTTCTAAACATTTGTTTACACCTGAAAATGTAATTGAAACACAGCGAATTATTGGGTCGGATATTATGATGGCTTTAGACGAATGTCCTCCTTATCCTAGTGATTATAAATATGCAAAGAATTCAATGCACCTAACCCATCAATGGTTGGAGCGAGGAATGAATCATTATAAAAAGACAGAACCACTGTATGGTCATAGACAAGCTTATTTTCCTATAGTGCAAGGGAGTACTTACAAGGATTTGAGAGCGCAATCGGCTGAGTTTATAGCCTCACAAGGCGCTATGGGCAATGCTATTGGAGGGCTTTCTGTTGGAGAACCTGTAGAGGATATGTACGAAATGCTCGAAATTGTAAATAATATTTTACCTTTAGATAAACCACGTTATTTGATGGGGGTGGGTACGCCGATTAATATTTTGGAAGGCATTGCATTGGGTACAGATATGTTTGATTGTGTGATGCCGACACGTAATGGTCGTAATGGCATGTTGTTTACTTCCGAAGGAACTATCAATATTAAAAATAAAAAGTGGTCTAAAGATTTTTCTTTTCTAGATATTAATGGAACATCTTATGTAGATTCGACTTATACTAAAGCTTATGTTAGGCATTTGTTTAAATCTAACGAAATTTTGGGTATGCAGATTGCAAGTATTCATAATTTAGCTTTTTACTTATGGCTTGTTGGAGAAGCCAGAATGCATATAGAACAGGGCGATTTTATTGCGTGGAAAAATATTATGGTGAAAAAATTAGGCGTAAGATTATAATTTATGTTTGGGAAACTAGATTTATATATCATTAAGAAATTTTTAGGGACTTATTTTTTCTCTATATTGCTTATTGTTACTGTTGCAGTAGTTTTTGATGTTTCCGAAAAGATTGATGATTTTATTGAAAAAGATGCTCCATTTCATGCGATTGTCTTTGATTATTATATGAATTTTATTCCTTATTTTGCTAATCTCTTCTCTTCGCTTTTTATATTCATCTCGGTAATATTTTTTACTTCAAAATTGGCTTATAACACAGAGATTATTGCAATTTTAAGTAGTGGGATTAGTTTTAATAGGTTTCTTCGACCTTATTTAATATCGGCAACAGTTCTTGCTTTATTTTCTTTTTTTTTAAATAATTATGTCATTCCCCCAGCCAATAAAGTACGGCTCGATTTCGAGGAGCATTATATCAGAAATAGAATTGTAAACAGAAGTCGAAATATTCATAAACAAATATTACCAGGGCAATATTTTTATCTGCAATCTTATACCGTAAGAAATCAAACAGGATATAAATTTACTTTAGAACAATTTAAAGATGGGAAGTTAGTTTCTAAATTGAAATCGGATCAATTGAAATGGGATTCTGTACAAGGGAAATGGCAAACTAGTCGTTATTATATTAGAATTATTCATGACGATGGCGATGAAATAATAAAAGGTAATAAGCTAGATACAACATTAAATATTTTGCCTAAAGATTTTGCTCAGAGAGAAAATATTGTAGATGCTATGAATATTCATGAGCTAACCAGATATATTGAGAAACAGAGAATGCAGGGGGCGGAAAATGTAGTTGCTCTTGAAGTGAAGTGGCATCAACGCTTTGCTTATCCATTTTCGGCTTTTATTTTAACTTTAATTGGGGTTGCTTTGTCATCGAGGAAAAGGCGAGGCGGTATTGGTATACAAATTGGTGTGGGTATTGCTCTGAGTTTTTCGTATATATTATTTATGCAAGTTTCTACAAATATTACAATAGGTAACGGATATAATCCGTTTATTGGTTCGTGGACTCCTAATTTTATTTATAGCTTAATAGCTTTATTTTTGTATAAAATTGCTCCAAAATAATAAAAATTATAATATGAAGATTATTAATATTATTGTTCTATTAAGTTTATCGATAAGTATTTATGCGCAAACAGAAATTAAATTTGCTTTATTTGGTGGTGGTGATTATTCGATGTTAAAAGCACCAGCCGATTCTATTTCTGTAAGTTCAAATATTAATGCTTTAGCAGGTGCCGAACTTATTTATTTATTAAAAAATAATAATCAGCTTCATTTAGGTAGTTCTATATTTACAAAGTCGTCTACAAACGTAAAGCATATAAAATATAATAACACCTTTGTTTCTCTAAATGCAAATTATTATTGGGGTTTTTCGAAGAATGTATACTTTACTGTAGGACCTCAATATTCGGTTATTATAAAATCTAATACACGTCATGGCTCCGAAATAGAAGATTTGGATGGCTATAATTCGTATTTATCGGTAAATGCGGGAATTAATCTTCGATTGCAATCACACTTGAATCTTGGTGTAGCATATGAATATCCAATCAATAACCCCAAATTAGCTGCTTGGCCAAGCTTGAAGGTAAGCATTAGTTTATTAATCGATAAAGGGCTTTTTAAGGTTTCTGAAAAGGATAATAGAAAAGTTTATGCTCAAAAAAATATTCAAACACTCAAGAAAACCGCATTGCTAGTTCGACTTAGAGGGTATAAAAAGCAGATTGCTGCATACCAAGAAAAGGGAGATACTGTAATGGTCAATCTGATGAAGAAAAAAAGGGATGAGCAGAATCAATCTATCGTTGATGCTTTTGCTTCGGAATTTTCTTTTTGTCCTGTATATTTCTTTTATAATTATGATACTAAGAAAATTAGAAATAAAGAATATACCAATGTCTTTGTCAATAAAGACCTTAGAATAGATCCTGCTATTGAGTTTAATTTAGACACTTTTTTAATAGGAGAATTGGGCTATACAACAATTGATACAACAAGTATTTTTGGACATAATGGGATCGCTAGGGATTCGGATAATCAATTAACAGATAGGGCGGTATATAGTAAGTCTAATGATTTTTCAAATTATGGTTTTAGTATCAGAAATCAAGATTTTTATGTTATTCCGCATCCTTTTCCTAGTTTTATTAGTGGATATTTTACAGTTATTAAACGATCAAATAAGTCGATGGTATCTATATTAAATGAGCGGCTTTTAGATTATTATCGAGGAAAGAAGAAATGATAAAATCATATTTAGTTTTCTTATGAAGATGAATGTGTTTGGAAATTAGAAAGCCATTTCAGTTTAAACTGAAATGGCTTTCTTTATGTAAGAAGCTTATTTGATTACCAAATATACGCTCTATCTTTTTTTGCCCTGTATAATTTGTCACCTTCTTTAACATTGAATAAATCGTAAACACGGTCGATATTAAATAAAGGAACATTTACTCTAGCATCACCAGGAGAATGAACATCTTCTTTTAATCTACGAATTAATTCTTCGTCAAGAATAGTTTGTCTCCAAATAGTAGCATACGATAAGTAAAATCGTTGAGCGGGAGAATAATCATCAATTTTCTGATTGCTTTTTGATTCTTCAGTCATTTGGTATGCATCCCAGGCAATATTTAATCCGCCTAAATCAGCAATATTCTCGCCAAGAGTTAGTTCGCCATTCACATGTAAACTATCTAACTCTACATACTTATTAAATTGGTTGATAATAATTTTAGTTTTAGCATCAAATTTTGTAGCATCTTCTTCTGTCCACCAGTTGTTCAGGTTTCCGTCGATATCATAATTACGACCTTGGTCGTCGAATCCGTGAGTCATTTCGTGTCCAATAACAACCCCAATAGCACCGTAGTTTACAGCGTCGTCGGCATTCATATCAAAGAAAGGAGCTTGTAAAATAGCTGCAGGAAATACAATTTCGTTGCCATTTGGACTATAATAAGCATTTACTGTTTGTGGTGTCATACCCCATTCTAGTTTATCGTGCTCTTTACCAACTTTGTTAATGTTGAAATTAAAAGCAAATCGCATAGCTTGCTGCGTATTTTCGTAGTACGATTGAGTGTCGTTAATTTTTAAGTCTGTATAATCTTTCCACTTATCAGGGTAACCTACTTTAACAGTAATACCTTTAAGTTTAGCAATAGCTTTCTCTTTGGTAACATCACTCATCCAATCTAGATTTTTAATACGACCTTCGAATGCTGTTCTAAGATTTTCTACCAATTTTACCATTCGGTCTTTGGCTTCTTGTGGGAAATATTTTTCTACATATAATTTACCAACAGCCTCGCCAAGCGCACCATTTGTAGTACCTAATACACGTTTCCATCGTGGTCTCATCTCTTTCTGACCACTTAAGCTTTTTCCATAAAAGTCGAAATTTGCATTCTCGAAGTCGCTCGATAAGAAAGAAGAAGCTCCGTTAATTACTTTCCATTTTAAATAGGTTTTTAGAACTGATAAGTCGGTGTTTTCGATAAGCTTAGAAAGCTCTTTAATAAAGTTTACAGTTCCAATATTAAGATCTTTTAAATCCGTTAAACCAATATTATTAAAATAATTGTTCCAATTAATGGCAGGCGACATTTTTTGTAATTCTTCGACTGTTGTTTTGTTGTATGTAGTAAAAGGGTCACGAAGTTCTAATCTTGTAAGTGAGTTTTTAGCCAAAGTGGTTTCTACTTGCATGACTTCGTCAGACAATTTCCCAGCAGTTTCTGCATCGTTTCCAACAAGAGTAAATTCGGTTTTAATTAAGTTTTTATAATCGACTCTTAGTTTTTTACTTAGTTCATCATCTTTTGTATAGTAATCTCTATCAGGCATTCCAAGTCCGCCTTGATACATATGTAAAATTACCATTTTACTATTTTTGTCGTCTTGAGAAGCCATGATACTAAAAAATGGAGATTTGTATGATTGGTGCATTTTCGCAACCAAATTCATCATATCTTCTTTAGATTGTAGGGCATCAACTTCTGCCAAATCTTTTTCTATTGGAGCGAAACCTGCTTTATTAATTGCTGCAGTGTCCATTCCTGTTTTAAAAATTGCTGCAATTTTTTGAGCATCAGGGTTGTCTAATTTCTCAGCATTTTGCAATTCATCGACAAGAGATTTTAATTTTTTCTGATTGTTGTCGTACAATACTGTAAACGAGCCATACTGTGTTTTATCGCTAGGAACAGGATTGGCTTTTATCCAACCACCGTTGGCAAATTCAAAAAAGTTTTCTCCAGCTTTTACAGACAAATCCATATCTGCTTTATCCAAAGCTTTTGTAATTTCTGTTTTTTCTTTCATTTCCGTATCATTTTTAACTGCTGTATTTTCGCACGAGGCAAAAAGCATAATAGCCGCCGATAAGGGTAATAGTTTAAAGTAACTCATAGTTCATGTTTTATATATTCGCTAATCTATATAGGTTGTTTCTACAAAGATAATTATATTATTTATTTTGATACTTTTCTACTGCTAAAGTTAATTGAATAAAATCATCAACGCTCAATTGCTCTGGTCTTTCTGTTAAAAATTTACAATCTGTAATATTTCCGATATGTTGCCTTAAAGATGCTCTGAGCATTTTTCTGCGTTGGCCGAAACTTTCTTTAATTAATCGAAAATATAATGCTTCGTCGCATTCTAAATTTTTTCTATTGTTTCTAGTTAACTTAATAACTGCCGATTTTACTTTTGGAGGGGGAGTAAAAGCGTTTTCGTTAACCGTAAAGAGGTATTCTACATCGTAAAATGTCTGAAGTAATACACTAAGAATTCCATAAGTTTTAGTGCCCGCTTTTTCTTGAATCCTCTCGGCAACTTCTTTTTGAATCATACCGACTAAGCCGGGCACATGATCTCTATGTTTGAGCATTTTAAAAAATATCTGAGACGAAATATTGTATGGGAAATTTCCTACAATGTAAGTGTCTTCATCGAATAACTTGTGAGCATCTAATTTTAAGAAATCGCCAGATATTACATTCATATTGGGGTAGTTTTTAGCTAAATATTCTACAGATTCAGAATCAATTTCTATAGCAGAAAAATTAAAATCTTTTTGATATAAATCTTTTGATAAGATACCCATTCCAGGGCCAATCTCAATCATTTTCTTAGCCTCTAATTCAAGAATAGCACTTACTATTTTATTAACAATATTTTCATCGTTCAGAAAGTGTTGACCTAATTTCTTTTTTGCTCTAACGCTCATATTTTCAATAGCTGTGTGTCCTTGTTAAAAAAAGTTACTACATTTGTATACAAATTATTCTACAAAAGCCTAATGCACAAAAATAAACTATTCAAATTAGTCTTTAAACTATTAATAGTGTTATTTTCTTATGGCTATATTTATTATATATTTAAGACCTTAAAAGTCAATTGGCATGAGTTTGAACATGTAAATTTATTATTCTTTATTTTTGCATTATTATTGATGCCTGTTAATTGGCTTTTGGAGTCGTTTAAATGGCAGTATTTGTTAAAAGATATTCAGCAAGTTTCATTAGTCAAAGCTATTAGAGGTATTGCAATAGGAATAACTTCTGGTATGGCCACACCAAATAGAATAGGGGAATATGTAGGGAGAACTTTTGTATTAAACAAAAAAAATCGAGTGAAGGGATCATTAGCTACAATGTTGGGCAGTTTATCGCAAGTGCTTATTACATTAATATCTGGGATGCTTGCTTGGATTGTGATTTTTGAACAAGTTCATTTTTTTAATAATCTTATATATAGGCCTTTCTTTATAGCCGCACTTGTTGTGTTAATGGACATAATGTTGTTGTTGTTTTATAATCTTCAATGGATAAAACGTTTGGCTAAATGGTTATCTATTAATCAAAGATACATTGATGAACTTAGGTTTTTGAGTAAATTTAAGGTTTCGGAATTAAGTTTTGTGTTGTTTCTAAGTTTTTTTAGATATGTAGTTTTTGCTATTCAATACGTACTTTTATTATGGGCTTTTGGTCTTAATATTCCTCTTTTGTATAGTTTATCTGCCATAGCTGTTATCTATCTAATTATTGTATTTATTCCTCATTTCTCGATTACAGAATTAGGAGTAAGAGGTTCTGTTGCTATTTTAGTTTTTCAGAATTTTACAAATCAATTGCATTTAGTTGCTATGGCAGCTGGTGTTTTGTGGTTAATTAATATTGCTATTCCAACGGGGATAGGTTCTGTATTAATGCTTACTAAGTCTTCAGAAAATTAATCGCTTAGTTTATTAGGAATATCATCTGGGGTATACAATTCTTCAATGCTTATATTGAGTTAATAAAATTATTTCTTTACTTAGCTCATAGGCTCTGTATCAAGAATATTGATTGAAAAAATTTATACAAATTTCTCAAGTCTTTTTTAGAATTAATCTAAATTAGATTATCTTTGTATTTTAATTTTATAAAATATTAATTCAAAATACATAAAGAAATGAGTGTAACCAAAGAACAAATACTAGAGAAATTAAGTATCGTTCAATACCCTGGCAAGAATGCTGATATTGTAAAACTTAATATGGTTACTGGGCTAAGTGTTAAAGATAATAAAGTATCGATGACCTTAACTTTTCCAGAAGCTAAAAGTCCTTTCGAAAAGTCGTTGATTAAAGCTGTTGAAGCAACTCTAAAATTGATAGACGCAAGTATAGAGGTTGAGATTAAAACAGCAAGTAAAGTTGCAGTTCAACCTTTAACTGTAGAAAAAGAAACGCCACTAAAAGATGTGAAGAATATTATTGCTATTGCATCGGGAAAAGGAGGAGTAGGGAAATCTACAATTACTGCGAACTTAGCAATTGCTCTGGCAAAGACAGGTGCAAAAGTGGGAATATTGGATGCTGATATTTATGGGCCTTCTATGCCTAAAATGTTCGGAATAGAAGGTGCTAAACCAACTATCGAGAAAGTTAATGGTAAAGATATGATTCGTCCTGTTGAGAGTTATGGTGTAAAAGTTTTATCCATAGGATTCTTTGTAAATGCTGAGGACCCATTAATTTGGAGAGGATCTATGGCAACCAATGCATTAAATCAATTTATTAACGATGTTATATGGGGAGAATTAGATTATTTATTATTTGATTTACCTCCAGGTACTGGCGATATTCATTTAACAATGGTACAAGGATTGCCTGTAACAGCAGCGGTGGTAGTAAGTACGCCTCAAGATGTTGCTCTAGCTGATGCAATAAAAGGAATTAATATGTTTAAAACAGAGTCTATCAACGTACCGTTACTTGGTTTAGTTGAGAATATGGCTTGGTTTACTCCAGAAGAATTGCCTGATAATAAGTATTATATTTTTGGAAAAGATGGATGTAAAAAATTAGCTGACGACAGAAATATTCCTTTATTAGGACAAATTCCATTAGTACAAAGTATTAGAGAGGGTGGCGACAGTGGAGTTCCTTCTGCAGCAGATGAAAAATCTGTTATGGGACAAGCCTTTGCAAGCTTAACTACTCAGGTATTAGCGCAGTTAGAAATTCGTAATTCAACTATGGGAGCTACTAAAAAAGTTGAAATTAAAGAAGGTGCAGGATGTTCAACACATTAGTAAATTTTATTGAATAATAGATAAAAAGAAAGAGCCAAGTTAAAATTTTAACTTGGCTCTTTTTATAGGAAAAACTTTTTATAAAGCTTCGATAATTAATGCCGAAGCTCCACCACCACCGTTACATAACGAAGCGGCTCCATATTTTGCATTATTCTTTTTTAGAACAGAAATTAGAGTTACAGCAAGTCTAGAACCTGTGTTTCCAAGAGGATGACCTAGCGAACAACCAGAACCCCAAATGTTTACTTTTGAGTGATCTAATTTTAAATCTTTTTCAGCAGCCATAGGAACAACAGCAAAAGCTTCGTTTAGTTCGTAATACTCGATATCTTCTAATTTAAGATTAGCTCTCTTTAAAGCAACAGGAATTGCTTTTCCAGGAGCTGTAGTAAACCATTCTGGTGCACCAGCAGCATCGCCGTAACCAACTACTTTAGCAATTGGAGTTAAGCCTAATTCTTTAACTTTTTCGCCAGACATTAAAACTAAAGCAGAAGCCCCATCATTTAGTGTTGAAGCATTTGCAGCAGTTACGGTACCGTCTTTTTGGAATACAGGACGAAGTTTAGGAATTTTATCAAATTTTACATTCTTGAACTCTTCATCTTCGGAAACAATAATATCTCCTTTTCTTCCAGATACTGTAATAGGAATAATTTCATCGTTAAAATTCCCAGCGTCCCAAGCAGCTGCCGATCTTTTGTAAGATTCTATGGCAACAGCATCTTGTTCTTCTCTAGTAAAATTATATTCTGATGCACAAAGCTCACCAGCATTTCCCATATGATAATTATTGTAAACATCCCAAAGGCCATCGTTTACCATACCGTCGATAACTTTACCGTTACCTAATTTCATACCGTTACGCATAGCTGGCAAATAATGAGGTACGCTTGACATATTTTCCATTCCCCCAGCAATAACAACATCGTTATCGCCTAATAAAATAGTTTGTGTAGCAAACATAATAGATTTCATTCCGGAAGCACAAACTTTATTTATTGTTGTACAAGGAACTGTGTTTGGGACACCAGCAAATAAAGCTGCCTGACGAGCAGGAGCCTGACCTTCGTTGGCTTGTAAAACGTTACCCATAAATACTTCATCAATTTCATTAGCATCGATGCCTGCTTTTTTAATAGCACCTTCGATTACGGCTGCTCCTAGTTTTGTTGCAGGAACGCTAGACAAGGCTCCTCCAAAACTTCCTATCGGTGTTCTTACAGCCGATACAATAAATACTTCTTTCATATGAATATAATTTATAATATATTAATTGTTAATTAGTTACGAATTCTTAGCGAGAATTTTTATAAGGGTTTCAAGATATAAAAACATTTGCATATTTAAAAGTATAGAACATTGTTTATTAGCATATCGATTCCTTAAATTTGCTAATCGTTTAAGTGAAATTTGATGTGAAAAGATAAATACTTCCGTAAAAGTAAATTCCTACGGAAGTATTTATTATGTTTAATTAATCACATTCAGGATATTTTGTTCTTATCATATCTCGTAGGTTTTACCTCGAGGATATTAATTTGTTCTAATCTCTCTGTTTCTGATGCATCACTTTCAAGTTATAAACTTCTTTTTCGGTATATAATTTAATGTGATAAATTTCATAAGCTAACTTTTCTAAGTTAAGCTCAATCTTATCATTTGTATTTTTGACAGTTTGATTTAGAACTTTTCCGCCTTGCTAACCATCGCCATAACTATCATAAAGTTCAATGCTATAATTACATTGTGCAAAACTCGAAAAGCTAAATGCAAAAAATGAAAATAATAATACTAATTTTTTTAATAGTAGAGTGTTTCATAGTTATTAAGTGGTATGTAGGTGTATGTATAAATACACATGAAAACTAAAATTGTTGTCTCAATAGAATCTTAAATTACTAAATTTTAATGGATTAAACAATATTGAATATGAAAAGTGAGTTAGAGAAGTGGTTTTTATTTTATTCACCTCCTATTTTTGTTATCTTTGTTGTTGTTTAGAACGATTTAAAATAAGAGAATGACAAACGAACTTTTATATCAGAAAGCCTTAAATCTTGAGTTTTTAACTGTTGAAGAAGGTCTCCAATTATATACAACTGCAGCAACACCAGATTTAATGTTTATTGCTAATGAAATTAGAAAGAAATTAAACCCAGGTAAGATTGTGGGCTGGCAAATAGATAGAAATGTTAACATTACAAATGTTTGTGTAGCACAGTGCAAATTTTGTAATTTTTATAGAAGAATCGACGCAGATGATACTTATATAACGACTATTGCAGAATATAAACAGAAAATTGATGAGTTATATGAGATAGGAGGAAATCAGGTATTGTTGCAAGGGGGATTACACCCTAAATTAGGATTAAAATTTTACAAAGATTTATTTTCAGAGCTTAAAACTTTATATCCAGGTTTAAAATTGCATGCTTTAGGCCCTGCCGAGATTCATCATATAACTAAAAAAGATCGATTGAGTTATAGAGAAGTTCTAAAAGAGCTGATGGCATCGGGATTAGATTCTTTGCCAGGAGCTGGAGCTGAGATTTTGACCGATAGAGTTAGAAGTATAGTTTCTAAAGGCAAATGTAATTCTAAACAATGGTTAGATGTGATGCGTGAAGCACATAAATTGAATATGTTGACTTCTGCTACAATGATGTTTGGACATATTGAAAATATTGAGGAACGAATTGAGCACCTGATATCTATTCGACAAGTGCAATCGGAAAAAACGACTGAACAAACAGGCTTTATTTCGTTTATTCCTTGGCCTTTCCAAGACGAAGGAACTGAATTAAAAAATGAACAAGGGGTTACAAATACTGTTTTAGCCGACGAATATATCCGAACCATTGCCATAAGCAGAATACTACTTCCAAACATCAAAAATATTCAAGCATCTTGGTTAACAGTAGGCACGGAAGTAGGCAAGATTTGTTTACAAGCTGGAGCGAATGATTTTGGCTCTATTATGATAGAAGAAAATGTAGTTTCTGTTGCTGGTGCCAATTATAATCACGATAAGGAATCTATTCAGAGATCGATTAAAGAAGCTGGTTTTACACCACAGTTAAGAAATCAGAAATACGAATATTTGGAAATCTAAGTCTAAGTTTTTGCTGTTTTCTAATTTTGAAATCTTATATCTTGCCAAAAAAATCATAACTTTGCTTTATACTTATGGAACCAAAAAAAACATACTTCATATCTGATGTTCATTTAGGACTACCTAACCATACAGAAAGTTTAAAGCGAGAGAAAAAATTGGTGGCTTGGCTCGAAAGTGTTCGCTTAGAAACCAAAGCCTTGTATTTGTTGGGCGATGTTTTCGATTTTTGGTATGAGTATAAATATGTTGTTCCAAAAGGTTATGTTCGCTTTTTAGCAAAAATTGCAGAATTCACAGACTCAGGAATACCAGTTTATTTTTTCACAGGAAATCACGATGTTTGGGCTTTTGATTATTTCGAGCAAGAAGCGGGAATGACTATTATTCGCAAACCACAAACCATAGAAATATCTGGAAAAAGATTTCATATGGCACATGGCGATGGTTTAGGACCTGCCGATACAGGTTTTAAGCTGTTGAAGTGGCTGTTTACAAATAAAACAGCACAATTTATGTTTTCAAGAGTGCATCCAAATTTTGCACTTTGGTTGGGAAACTCATGGTCACGTAAACATCGTTATGATTTAGAATTGGACGACTTAAGTTTTCAGGGTGTTGAGAATGAATGGTTGGTTCAATATTCTAAGACTCTACTAAAAACAGAAAAAATAGATTATTTCTTATTTGGTCATCGACATATTGCGGTAAACCTAAAAATTGAAAATGCTCAATTTATTAACCTTGGAGATTGGATATCTAACTTCACCTTTGCTGTTTTCGATGGCGAATCCTTGAGTTTGCAGCGGATAAATGGTGAAATCATTTCTATAATGGAATAATTTTCAAAACAAATTTCAGATTGTTTTGTTTTGAATGTGTGTTGATAGAAAAGTATAGACTTTGATAAGACTTATTTTTAAACCACCCCTTTGCAATGCAAATCCTTTTGTATCTTTGTAAGTTATACTTAAAATGTATTCAAAGATGAGCAATAGAATTTGTAGATTATTCAAAATAAAATATCCAATTATACAAGGAGGGATGATTTGGTGTAGTGGGTGGAAATTAGCTACAGCAGTGAGTAATGCGGGAGGCTTGGGTTTAATAGGCGCAGGTTCGATGTACCCCGATGTATTTCGTGAACATGTGCAAAAAGCTAAGAAAGCTACGAATAAACCTTTTGGTGTTAATATTCCACTGTTATATCCGAATACTCAAGAGTTAATGAATATTGTTATCGAGGAAGGTGTGAAGATTGTATTTACTTCTGCAGGAAACCCTAAAACTTGGACTACATTATTAAAAGAAAAAGGAATAACAGTAGTTCATGTTATATCAAATTCAAAATTTGCTTTAAAGTCAGAAGAAGCAGGTGTTGATGCCGTTGTTATTGAAGGTTTTGAAGCAGGTGGGCATAACGGAAGAGAAGAAACTACAACTCTAGTGGCAGTACCAGCTGTTCGTAAAGTGACTACCTTACCCATTATTGCAGCAGGAGGAATTGCTACGGGTAAAGCCATGCTGTCTGCAATGATTTTAGGAGCCGATGGCGTACAAATGGGAACAAGATTTATTGCTTCTCAGGAATCTTCGGCACACGATAAATTTAAAGCAGAGGTGATTAATGCTAAAGAAGGAGACACTCAGCTTTCGCTAAAACAGTTGGTTCCTGTTCGTTTGATTAGAAACGATTTTTACAATCGTGTAAATGAAGCGGAAATAAAAGGAGATAGTAAAGAACAAATGATAGACCTTTTAGGAAAAGCAAGGGCTAAGAAAGGAATGTTCGAAGGTGATATAATTGAAGGAGAATTGGAAGCAGGACAAGTATCAGCAATAATAGAAAAAGTGGATTCTGTAGAACATATTATTGCCGATGTCGTTTTAGAATATAAAGTGGCAAGAGCGCAAGTGTCTCATGTGAAATTTGATATTGGGTAGTTGGGGTAACTTACCGAACATCATTAATAAAGAAAAAATGATAAAATACGAAAAATTTACTTTAGAAAACGGACTTCGAGTGATCGTCCATCAAGATACATCTACGCCAATAGTAGCCTTTAATTTGGTCTATAATGTTGGGGCAAAAGACGAAAATCCAGAGCAAACAGGATTTGCACATTTATTTGAACATTTAATGTTTGGAGGCTCTAAAAATATTCCTTCTTACGACGAACCATTGGAGCGAGTAGGCGGTAGTAACAATGCTTTTACAAACAACGATATTACTAATTACTACGAAACTTTACCTAAAGAAAATTTAGAAACAGCGTTTTGGTTGGAGAGTGATAGGATGTTAAGTTTAGCCTTTACCGATAAAAGTTTGGAAGTTCAAAGACAAGTGGTTATCGAGGAGTTTAAGCAAAATTATTTGAATCAACCTTATGGCGATACAAGTTTGCTCTTGCGCCCTTTAGTTTACAAACAACATCCTTATCAATGGTCAACTATCGGAAAAGAAATTTCGCATATCGAAGGTGCAGAAATGTCGGATGTAAAAAACTTCTTCTACTCACATTACGCCCCTAATAATGCAGTACTTACCGTTGCCGGTGATGTTACGACAGAACAAGTACAAGCTCTATCAGAAAAATGGTTTGGCGATATTGAACGCAGAGAAATTAAAAAACGAAGCTACGATCAAGAACCCATACAAAATGAATATCGTTTTCTCAAAGTTGAAAGAGATGTTCCTGCCGATGCTTTACAAATGGCTTTTCAGATGTGCGATCGTTTAGCTCCGGAATATTATGCAACAGACTTATTGTCAGATGTTTTATCGAATGGCAAATCGTCTAGATTATATCAAACTTTAGTTCAAGAGCAGCAAATATTTAGTGAGTTAGATGCTTATATTATGGGCAGCCACGACAAAGGTATGTTTATGTTTAACGGTAAGTTAATGCCGGGCAAAACGATAAAAGAAGGGGAAGATGCTATTTGGAAACAAATTGATCTCCTTTTAGATAAAGGCTTAGAAAAGAATGAACTTTTAAAAGTTCAGAATAAAGTTGAAGCAAATTTAATTTTTGGTGATATGTCGGTATTAAATAAGGCTATGAACTTATCTATGTTCGAACTTCTGGGCGATGCTAATATGTTGAATCAAGAAACGGAAAAATACAAAGCAGTTAGTGAAAAAGAGTTTATAGATAATGCTAAAAATGTATTAAGAAAAGATAACTGTTCAAGTTTACATTATCATAAAAAATAACTCGAAATCTTAAAGAAATGGATAGAACAAAAGCACCCGCATATAAAGAAATAGATAATATTAACTTTATCAATCCTCAACTTAAAAAGTTAAATAATGGCTTGGAGTTGATTGTTTTTAAAACAGGATCTCAAGAAATTGTAAAAATTGAGTTAATATTGGATGCCGGAATCATTAAACAAAATAAGAATCTGATTGCATCAACAACAAATACAATGCTCCAAGAAGGAAGTAAAGGCTTTACAGCAGAAGAAATTGCAGAAGAACTTGACTTTTATGGAAGTCATTTGTCTTTGAGTATCGATAAAGATTTTGCTAAAGTTACATTCTTCTCGTTAGAAAAGCATTTAGAAAAAGGGCTTAAGATTGTGCTCGATATCATTCAATATCCAACTTTCCCACAAAAGAAATTAGACAGATACTTGTCTAAAAGATTACAATCGTTTAAGCTCGATATGGAGAAAGTAAAAGATTTGGCATCTCGTAAATTTACTCAGGAATTATTTGGTAAGAATCATCCTTACGGATCGGTAGCCGAGTTGTCCGATTTTTCAAATATCTCTCGGCAAGATTTAATCGATTTTTTCGAAACATATTATCAACCAAGTAACTGTAAAATGGTTATTGCAGGTCAGTTTTCGAACGAAGCACTTGTAAGAATTGAAGATTCTTTTTCGGCATGGAAAAATTCTGATAAAAAAATTCTGTCTTCCGAAAATTTTGTACCTCCGAAATTAGAAACTTTAGATTTTTTAATAGAGAAGAAAGACGCAATGCAGTCGGGTCTCAGATTAGGAAAAATATTATTCAATCGAACTCACGAAGACTACGCTAAGATGCAAGTAGTCAACACGCTTTTGGGAGGCTATTTTGGCTCTCGCCTGATGAAAAATATTCGCGAAGATAAGGGCTACACCTATGGAATAGGTTCTGCATTAATTTCGCAAAAAGAAACAGGATATTTAACGATTGTTTCGGAGGTCAATGCCTCAGTTAGTAAAGAAACTATTAACGAGATTAATAAAGAAATTAAGATTCTACAGACAGAATTAGTAAGCGAATCTGAGTTAGCAAAAGTAAAAAGTTATATGTTGGGTCGTTTACTTAGAGCAGTCGATGGTCCGTTTGCACTTTCTGATACATATTTAAATGTATATTTATACGGTATGGATTGGGATTATTATAGAAAATATATCAAAACAATTCGAGAAATTACCTCTGAAGAAATAATGCAGCTTTGTCAGCGTTATTTAAAAGTAGAAAGTTTGATAAAAGTTATTGTAGGAAAATAGAAAAATTGAAATCTAAAATTATATATATTGCCTTTTTATTACTGTTAAAATCAGCTCTTTATGCTCAAGACTTAACAGTACCCGATACCCCCGTGATAGATTCTGTTTCAGTTCAATGGCAAGCACCAACTAATCCGAATGGAGATGTACTTATTTCTTGGCAAAAGTGCGACTCTACCGATGTTCGATCATATTATATTAAGTATCTGAACGAGATTCTTGGAGCGTATAAATTTTTGGATTCGGTCGATGCAAATACAACGTCATACTTAGATAGTAAAGTGGTTACGGATCCGCATTATCCACAAACCTATGTGGTTCAGGCGGTTGATAGTTCAAATAATACAAGTAATCATTCAGAGCCTCATAAAACTGTACGAGTCTTTCCTTGGCAGAAAGACGAAAACTGCGAAACAAAAGTTGAATTAACATGGAATGCTTATGAAGGTTGGGACGAAGGAATAGCTTATTACGATTTATATTCTGTAAAAGATGGTTTAACCGTTTACTTGGGACGATTCGATGATTTGACCGATTTATCCTTTATCTATCCCCTTAGTGGGAATAGTGATTATTACGAATATTATGCCCGAGTGACTAGTAACTATGGTCGAACATCTACATCTAATAAAATTCCTTTTACTCCTGATATTTCTACTCGACCAAATTTTATTAATTTCGAGAATATTACAGTTGACGGTAATCAAATAAAGCTACAGTTTAATTTAGATTCTGTAGCAGATATCAATAACTACCATTTAATGCGTTCCTGTGATTCTTTGACCAATTTTTCAGCCCTAATGCAGTTTAATAATTACAATAAAAGCATTTTGGATATTGTGGATGCCAATGTGGAAGTTGGTGCTCATCGTTATTTTTATCGACTCAATCTATATAACGATTGCTTCGACTTGTTGGATAGCTCTCAAATATTATCCTCAATTTTATTGAAGGGAAGAAAAATTAATAATGACTATTCGCAAATTCTAAAATGGTCGCAATTTTACGATGGAATAGCCTCCGATAAAAATTATAAACTTTATCGATATTCCGAGTTGGGATTACCCCAAATAATAAATAATACAAGCTACGACTATCAATATATTGATAATCTAACAAATCAAAACTTTGAGTCGTTTGTGGGCGATTTTTGTTATTATATAAGTGTAGATAGAGGAACAACAAATTCTAATATTTCGCAATCTAATATAGTTTGTATTTCGCAAGACCCATCTGTACAAATGCCAACAGCTTTTGCTCCTAACGGGTTTTCTGAAAATAGAATCTTTAAACCTTCTTTTGCATTTATTTCTTCAGAACGATATTACTTTGCTGTTTTTGATAGATGGGGAAACAAGATTTTCGAAACAAGTGATTTTAAGGAAGGGTGGACAGGAAAAAAGAATGGATTGTTATATAAAAATGGAACCTATACCTATTATTTAATGTATTACTCATCGGTAGGTGAGAAGTTCGAGGAGTCAGGTTCATTTAATCTAATTAATTAAAAAAATAATGAGTATAGATGCAGTAGAAGAGAAAAAGCAAATAGATCAAAGATTTGAATCTATTTTTACTTACTGTAAAGGCTGTAAAGAAAAAAACAACGAAGAAAAAATTCGTCGTGCATATGCGCTTGCTTATAAAGCTCATGATGGAATCCGTAGGCGTTCTGGAGAACCATACATTATTCATCCAGTAGAAGTTGCCATTATTGCGGTCAAAGAAATTGGGTTGGGAACCAAATCTGTAATTGCTGCATTATTGCACGATGTAGTCGAAGATACAGATTACTCTTTGGAGGATATAAATCATCTTTTTGGTCCTAAAATTACCAATATCATAGATGGACTCACTAAAATATCTGGAGTCTTCGATAGTGAGTCTATGCAGGCAGAAAATTTCAGAAAAATGCTACTAACCTTATCCGATGATGTTAGAGTTATTCTGATAAAACTGGCTGATAGATTGCACAATATGCGAACCTTGGATAGTATGCCAGCTCATAAACAGTATAAGATTGCCGGTGAAACTTTGTATATGTATGCTCCATTAGCACATCGTTTGGGTTTATACAAAATAAAGACAGAGTTAGAAGATTTAAGTTTTAAATATAAAGAGCCAGCACAATACGAGAAAATTAAAAGTAAGATTATTTCTTCCGAAAAGAAAAGAGCGGCATTCATCAATAAGTTTTCTTTGCCAATCATACATAAGTTAACAAGGTATGGTTTAGAATTTGAAATTAAAGGGCGTACCAAATCCATTTATTCTATTTGGAATAAAATGAAAAACAAAGGTGTTCCTTTCGAACAAGTTTATGATCTTTTTGCAATTAGAATAGTTTTTAAGGCAGAAGTAAAAGAGCGAGAGAAAACACTTTGTTGGAATATTTATTCAGTAATTACCGATCATTATCAGCCAAATCCAGATAGACTAAGAGATTGGGTGAGCACCCCAAAAGCTAATGGTTACGAGGCTTTGCACACTACCGTAATGGGTCCTGGGGGGCAGTGGGTAGAAGTTCAAATTCGGTCGAATCGGATGAACGAAATTGCAGAAAAAGGCTATGCTGCTCACTGGAAATATAAATCAAAAACAGAATCGGAAGGCGAATTAGATCAATGGATTGGAAAAATAAAAGAACTTTTAAAAGATCCCAATTCCGATGCATTAGAATTTCTAGATGAGTTTAAATTAAATCTTTTTACAAGCGAGATTTATGTTTTTGCTCCTGATGGAGATTTAAAACGACTTCCTAAACACGCAACGGCTTTAGATTTTGCTTATGAGATTCATTCAGAAGTGGGAGATAAAGCTATAGGAGCAAAAGTAAATTATAAGTTAGTACCATTAAGTTATCGTTTACATAGTGGTGATCAGGTTGAGATATTAACCTCCGAAAAACAAGTAGCAAAACGAGAGTGGTTGGAGTTTGTAACAACAGCAAAAGCACGCTCATGTATTAAAAATACATTTAAAGACGAACGTCGATTAGCTCTTTCTACAGGAAAGAAGAAGTTAGATATTGAACTTAAAAAAATAGGTTTTAAACAAAACGCAAGTGTGATGCGTAAGATTTTTGAGTCTTACGAAGTATCTTCCAAAAATGAGTTGTATTGCAATATTGGCAGAGGAGTTATCGATCTTAAAGATCTTAAAAAAGTAGTTAATAAGAAGCGTAAGAATAAGTTTATTAGATATTGGGGCTTACAGTTTTCAAAAACGATGGGTAATAAACATGCCAAAGTTGACAAGAAGCATTCTTTTATTATTTCCGAAAATACCGATACATCAAACTATATTGTTGCAAAATGCTGTAATCCTATTCCAGGAGACGAGGTTTTGGGTTATGTTAATTCGAACGACGAAGTTGTTATTCACAAAACCAATTGTCCGAAAGCGATTAAGCTAATGTCTAGTCAAGGGGATAAGATTGTTACTGCTCAATGGAAAGCACATAAAATACTATCTTTCTTAGCAACAATAGAAGTTCAAGGTATTGATAAGCAGGGTATTATGCATAAAATCACAGGCCTTATTTCTAACGATTTGAATGTTAATATGCGAGCTATTTCTATTAATTCTTTAGATGGTGTTTTTAATGGAACCATAGATTTTTACATTCACAATGTAGAAGATTTAAATCAGATGATTTCTGATATTAAGAAATTGAAAGGGGTGACTAAAGTGAGGAGAATTGATCATATAGAAAAAGGATAGCACTTTAACTATCCTTTATATTTAATTCATCGATAAAATTATTATTCATTGGCACTTTCGCAGCATTTACTTACACAGTTAACTACATGGCTTAAGCTATGGTGTTTTAAGAAATAATAAGTGTTTTTTCCATCGCGTTTTGATGCCAATACCCCTTTATCTTTAAGAATACCTAAATGATGAGAAGTTGTAGATTGTTCAATATCTAAAAGCTGATGAATTTCTGTTACTGTTAATTTTTTACCTTCTTCTAAATGCCCCAAAATTGCGATTCGCATTGGGTGTGCAATAGCTTTTAACATATTAGAAGAACGTTCTAGTTGCTCAGGGGTTAATTTATCTATTTCTGTCATAATTGATTTTCTTAATAAATTTTCATATTAAATTCTCTTCAACAAAGTTTAAAAGAAATCTCTTTGCAATATATGACTTTTATCATAACTATGAAAATATGTGTAGAATTAAATATGTTATATATCAATAAAAAATTGACGAATATCAATTGCTGAATTTTGAACAAAGCCTACATAAAATGATAAGAAATTAGTTACTGTAAATCAGAATATTTATTTTGTTTTTTTACAAATCCTTGCCAAACAATACTTTTAGAATAGATTTCAGGAATAGTAATTTTACT
Source organism: Bacteroidales bacterium (assembly GCA_027064025.1). GTDB lineage: Bacteria > Bacteroidota > Bacteroidia > Bacteroidales > JAFGXI01 > JAFGXI01. The sequence goes on along the minus strand of JAMOQL010000064.1, from coordinate 26,876 downwards.
TGTCTTCGAAAGATTGTCTTGCCGTTTTTTCTTAAAGGATTTTATCATTCGATAAAAATGAAAATGAGCTTTAAGAATAGCAATCATATGTGAAAACTGACCAGACAAAATAAATTTAAGACCAGCCACTCCATCTAAAATGAGCCTTATTAATAAGGTTTTATAGACCTTCGATGAAGGTAAGTTCTTGTATAGAATGAGTAGATTGTTTCTGAAATTTAAGTAGGTTTTTTTCGAACTAACTTTTGAAAGAGTGCCTCCACCAACATGGTAAACGGTAGATTTGGGGACAGCAAATATGTCGAATCCTCTATTTTTTAGCCGCCAACATAAATCTATTTCTTCCATATGAGCAAAGAAGTCCGAATCTAAGCCGCCTACTTCTTTGTAAACACTGGTTTTAATAGCTATACAGGCTCCTGTAGCCCAGAAAATAGAGATAGGTTCATTATATTGTCCTTCATCTTTTTCTAACTTATCAAAAATTCTACCCCTACAAAATGGGTAACCCAAATAATCAATAAATCCGCCCGAAGCACCAGCATATTCAAAATAATCTTTACGATAAAAATCTTTTATTTTGGGTTGGCAAGCTGCAGTATTATTAGAACTTTTTAATTGTTGAATAAGCGGAAGAATCCAGCCTTTTGTTACTTCGACATCTGAATTTAGCAAGATAGAATATGGATGAGGAATAAATTCTAGAGCCCTGTTGTAACCTTCGGCAAAGCCATAATTATCATCTAAAATAATGAGCTGAACTTCTGGATAACTGGTTTTTAGAAAGGCAACAGAATCATCAGTAGAAGCATTGTCAGCAACTACCAAATCGGCATCTTTTGCTGGGGTATTTTCTATTAAAATTGGAATAAATTTCTTAAGCCAATCTATCCCATTCCAGTTTAGAATTACGACTGCGGTATTTGTGTTTTGTTTAATCATTCGTTTACGAAAATAATAAGTTTTCTATTCACCCCAACGAAAAGTGTTATTTTGTTTTAGATTAATATGGTCGAAGATTCTATTGGTAACAGTTCCTATAAGTTGTTTTATAGACTTAGGGTTTGAGTAGAACGAAGGGCTTGTGGGTAAAATTGTAGCTCCCGCTTGCTGAAGCCGTAACAGATTTTTTAGATGAATCTGACTGAAGGGCATTTCCCTTGGGCATACGATTAATTTTTTTTCTTCTTTCAGAAATACATCGGCCGTTCTGCTTATTAAATCATCCGAAATACCGTTGGCAACACGACCTATTGTACCCATAGAAGCGGGTAAAATAATCATGCAATCAAATATAGCAGAGCCCGATGCAAATGGAGCCATAAAGTCATTCTTTTCAAAATATTTAATTTTAGAATGCTTTGGCAATTTGGTCCCTAATTCGTGTTCCCAAACCAATTCTGCATTTTTAGAACGAATAATTGCAATTTGGTCTATTTGATGCTCAACGGAAATAAGCCTTTCGATTAAATCTTCGGCATAAATACTACCGCTTGCTCCTGTAATAGCAATTACTATTTTCATGATTCTAAATTTACTTTTTTTGAATGAAGTCTTCTTATTTTATAATTGATAGCTACTATTAATAGTGACATAAATGGGCTGATAATATTAAAAAAAGCATATGGAGCATAAGTCCAAACCGACACTCCAAGTACAGCCGATTGTGTTGCGCCACACGTATTCCAAGGAATAAGTACAGAAGTAACCGTTCCAGAATCTTCTAACGTTCTGCTCAATAATTCGGGTGCTAACCCTTTTTCTTTATAAATATCGGCATACATTTTTCCAGGAACTACAATGGCAATATATTGATCAGAAGTTGTGAGGTTGAAAAAAATACAAGTCCCTACCGTAGAGGCTACTAACGAGAATGAAGATTTAACTTTCGAGATAATAGCATCAGTAATTCGTTTTAACATACCAGAAGCCTCTAATGAGCCTCCAAAAACCATTGCAGAAATAATAAGCCAAATTGTATGTAACATTCCCTCCATGCCTGTGGAGTGAAATAAATTGGCTAGAGCATCTGATTTTGTTTTTATTAAGACTTCTCCAAACATAGATCGCATGCTCGAAACGTAGGCGTTTTGGGCAAAACTATCGTATCCTCCAATATTCTTTATTAATTCAGGCTGGAAAATTAACGCTGCAATAGCACCAATCAAAGTCCCAAACATTAATGCTGGTAGTGGGGGAACTTTTAATATTATGACAATAAATAAAAGAACAGGAACTAAAAATAACCAAGGAGAAATATCAAAACTATGTTCTATGGCCATTTTAACTTCAAAAATATTTTGATCGATATTGATGAACTCGTGATTAAAACCAATAATTAAAAAGAGGATTAGAGTAAGGATCATCGAAGGTACAGTGGTTATCATCATATATTTAATATGAGTAAATAAATCGGTGCCAGCCATGGCTGGAGCTAGATTTGTGGTGTCTGATAGAGGTGAAATCTTATCTCCAAAATAGGCTCCAGAAATAACTGCTCCTGCTATAATTCCCTCGTGTATTCCTAGAGCAATTCCAATGCCCATTAGGGCTACTCCAATAGTGGCAACTGTTGACCAAGAACTACCTGTAGAAACAGATACAATAGCCGTTACAATAACGGTTGCAAATAGAAAAATATTAGGATTGAGAATATCTAAGCCATAATAGATAAGAGTTGGGATAACGCCAGAAATCATCCAAGTTCCAGCAAGTGAGCCAATTAATAATAGAATTAGCATGGCGGGCATAGCGGTGCTTATGCTTTTTACAATGCCAGTTTTAATATCTTGCCATAGAACGCCTTTTTTATGTGCAATTAATCCAACAACACCAGCTGATACGAGTAAGGCTATTTGGTTAGAACCGCCCAAAGTATTATCACCAAAAAATAATACATTAAGAGTTAGCATCCCTATTAATACAAGAATGGGGACAAATGCCAACCAGAGCGGATAATATATTTTTTCAGACATTAAATCTTAAAGTATTGTTTCTTGAATTTAAGCTGTAAGTATCAGTTCAGTTTGCTAAATTAACAATTCATCGGTAAAATACTACCAATTAGAAAGTTTTAGTTGAAGCAAGTTCCGATAAGCTCTAGTTTTGTTGGTGAAAGAAAATTAGTAATTCATAAAAAAATATTTAAAAGATGAAAAAATTAAGTTTATTATTAGTCGTGATCATGATAAGTATTATAGGAATGGCTCAAGATTTTGAAAGTAAAATGTTAGAAAATACTCAAAAAATTGAACAAAAATTACAGCCTGTAGATTTTTTAAAGCTGTCTTCGGAATTTGAAACTTTGGCCATTGAGTACCCAAAGCGGTTCGAGGCTAAATACTATCAAGCTTTATGTTTAATATTTAATAGTTTCGACGAGAAAGATAAAATAAAAAAAGACGTACAATTAGATAATGCTGAGAAACTTCTTATAACCGCAGAAAAACAAAATCCTCAAAATGCGGAGTTATATTTATTGCATACTTTGTGTTATCAGATGAAAATTGATGTGGATCCACAGAAAAGAGGTTACGAGTTTTCAAGAAAAGCAAGTCTAGAAATGGATAAAGCCGTTAAGATTGATAGCGAAAATCCACGTTATTATTTTCTAAAAGGACAAAATGTTTTTTATACTCCTGAACAATATGGAGGAGGAAAAGAAAAAGCTAAACCTTATTTCGAAAAAGCCGAGAAACTTTATAAAAAGGCTAAACGAGAAAATGTATTGGATCCTGTTTGGGGTAAAGACACCAATGCAAAACAATTGAAAGCTTGTAAATAATATTTCGGCTATAGTTTACTCTAGGAAGTAGAGTGATAGATTTACAAAAAAGGTCTTGCACTCTACTATTATCAAAAAAATAGTATTTTTATAAATGTCTTAAAATAAGGAAATGAACAAAAATCTTAAAAATATTCTTATTATCTTTTTGCTAAGTGTAATTATTACCTTTGTTTTTGATTTTTCGTTTGGAGGAATTAATTCTGATGCTTTTGGACTTTTTCTAAACATTTTATATGGACTTATTATTGGCTTATCCATTTCGTTGAGTGGTCTAATTACACAATTGGTATTAAAACGTTTAGACCTAAAATTACAACCCATAAAAACATATACTATTTTACTAATATCTATATTTTTGTATATTACCATCGATGTATTTGTGGTTAATGTACTTTGGTATCATTATACTCAAGAGCTTCCATTTACCTTTGTTTTTACAAATTCAAGTGGATTAATTTCAAGTTTACTGACTATTTTTATAGGAATCATAATTTTTTTCATAATTCTTTCTAAATCTTATATGTCAAAATTGATTTCTGCAGAAAAAGAAAGTCAAAGAAATGAAGAAATGGCTGCTAAGTTTCAGTACGAAACCTTAAAAAATCAGATTAATCCACACTTTTTATTTAATAGTTTAAATGTATTAAGTACACTTATTTATAAGGATGCAGAAAAAGCAGATGCGTTTACTATTAATTTAGCGAGTATTTACCGTTATATATTAGATCATCAAGACGATGATATAGTATCCTTAAAAGAGGAACTTATTTTCGTAAAAAAATACGCCGCATTACAGACTATTCGCTTCGATAAAAATTTTAATATTGAGATTGAAAATATCTCGAATCATAAAGAGAAATTTTTGATACCAATGGCTTTACAATTGGTGATTGAGAATGTGTTTAAACATAATATTGTGTCTGATCAACATCATATGAAGCTAACCATATCTGTAGAAAATAACTTTGTAAAAATTACAAATCCAATTCAATTGAAAAATAATAAGGAAGGGTCTCATGGTTTGGGTTTAAAAAATATTGAAAAAAGATATCAAATTTTGACAGATAGAAAATGTGAATTTATATCTGAAAATTCTTTATTTGTAGTTCGTTTACCATTATTAGAATCCCTGCCTTAATTCTTAAATATTATGAATATATTAATTGTTGAAGACGAAAAATTAGCTTTTGAGAAATTAGAATTTTTGTTACAAAAGATAGATATACAAATAAAGAGTATTATTCACGCATCGTCTATTAAGTCTGCGGTGTCGCTTATTAACAAAAATCATTTTGATTTATCTTTTTTCGATATCGAACTCTCCGATGGTTTAAGTTTCGAGATTTTGGAACAAAGTGATATTTCTTTTCCTATTATATTTACAACAGCTTATAATCAGTATGCTATACAAGCATTTAAACATAATAGTATCGATTATATATTAAAGCCTATTGCAAAATCAGATTTAGAAAACGCTATTTATAAATATGAAAAGTACTGGAAAAATGGGTCTCCGAAAATTGATGAAAAAAGATTAATAGAAGATTTTAAACAATTATTAAATAACGAATACAAAAAGCGTTTTACAGTAAAAATTGGCGAGCATATACGAATTGTCGAAACAAAAGATATTCGCTTGGTATATAGTCAGAATAAAGGCACATATATTAGAACAGCAAAAGATATTTTAGTTGATTATTCCTTAGATAATATAACTAAACTATTATCACCAAAAGATTTTTTCAGAATTAACAGAAAGCATATTGTGGCCTTAGACTTTATTACCGATATTATTTCGTATTCCAATTCTCGATTAAAGGTGGTGTTGGACACTTTTTTTGATGAAGATTTAATTGTGAGTAGAGAAAAGGTCCAGGCCTTTAAATCTTGGTTAGAGTCAGATTAATTGAAGAAACATATTTAGGTATTATCATACTTTAATTTGTTAAATGGAAAGATTAATTCTAAAAAGCTTAGATTTATTATGAAATTTTATCTTAACTTTGTCCAAAACAAATAAATTTTATTATGTTAGATTCAGTGTTATTATTTGGAATGCCAGGCGGTTCGGAGTGGATTTTTATTGTTGTGATCGTTCTAGTATTATTCGGCGGAAAGAAAATTCCTGAACTTATGAGAGGAATGGGAAAAGGCGTAAAAGAATTTAAAGATGGTATTAATGGGTCTGGCGAAGAAGCAAAACCTACCGAAGATAAATCTACCTCTAAAATTGAGAAATAAGCAACTATTTTTTTAATATAAAATATTTCTAAATATTGACATTCAAGAGTTTGGTGTCAATTTTTTTTTGAAATTATATTGATAATATATCAAGTTTTTAATTGAGTATGTCAGAAGAAGTTAAAGTAACAAAAAAGAATAATCAAGAAAAAAAAATGAGTTTTGGCGATCATTTAGATGATTTTCGAGTGCATTTAATTCGTGGTATTTCTGTAGTTATAGTTATGGCTATTGTAGCTTTCTTTTTCAAAGATTTCTTGTTCAATAAAGTTATATTAGCCCCACGCGAGCCTTGGTTTTTTACAAACCATGTACTTTGTCGACTTGGCGATATACTTAATTTAGATATTTGTATCAATCAATTCAAATTTGATATTATTAATATTAAACTTGCTGGACAGTTCAAAGCCCATATTGTTATTTCTATCATTTCAGGGGTTGTGGTTGCCTTTCCATATTTGATTTGGGAATTATGGAAGTTTATCAAACCAGCACTTCGTCAAAATGAAATAAAAAATACAAATGGGTTATTGTTTGCTGTTTCTTTCCTTTTTTCCGTTGGTGTATTATTTGGTTATTATATGATTGTTCCCCTATCACTTAATTTTTTAGGAACATATTCGATTAGTGACCAGGTGGTTAATCAAATTAATTTTGATTCGTATTTTTCAATACTAACCTCTATTACTCTAGCCAGTGGAGTAATTTTTGAGTTGCCAATTATTATTTATTTCTTAACAAAAATAGGAATGGTAACCCCAGAATTTTTACGAATTTACAGAAAGCATTTCATTGTGGTTTTTGTAGTTTTGGCGGCTATTATCACTCCTCCCGATGTTTTTTCTCAAATATTAGTATCCATTCCGCTACTATTTCTTTACGAATTAAGTATTCGGATTTCTAAGAAAGTTGTTAAGAACCGTAGAATATCTACAGGAATAGAAGACTAAATAATTTTTTTCTGTTATTATGAAAATCAACATTACAGGCGTTGTCCTTGCCGGTGGAGAAAGTAGTCGGATGGGGGAAGAAAAAAGTTTAATGCAGTTCAAGGAACAAAAGCTCATAGAATTCTCAATTACTGCATTAAAACCATATTGTTCTGAAATTCTAATTAGCTCTAGTAAAAATATTCATCAAACGTTTTCGTATAGAATTATTGCAGACGAATATCATAAAATTGGACCTATTGCAGGAATACATTCGGCATTAAGGAATTCACACACCGATTTTATAATTATTTTGCCTTGCGATAGTCCGATGGTAAAATCCCAATTTGTAGAATATCTTTTATCACAAATAGGAGAAAATGACAAAGTTATTGTCCCTCAATATCAAAGCAATAAAGAGCCTTTGTTTGCAATTTATCACAAAAGTATTCTACCAGTTATTGAATTACAGATTAAAAATCAAGATTATCGATTAACCCATATACTTGATAAAGTAAACGCTAAGGTGATTGAAGTTACAGATCGTTCATGTTTTGTAAATATTAACACACCTCAAGATTTTAATAAATATCTATAAATAAGCATTAACTTTGCAAAATGCCAAAAGTTATAAAGCTCTTATTGTCATTTCCCTCATTACTTCTGATAGGAATATATAAATATGCTATCTCACCATTTACTCCTGCAGCTTGTCGTCATTACCCAACTTGTTCGACCTATGCTTCTCAGTCCATCACAAGACATGGCTTGCAAGAGGGCAGTTTAATGGCCATAAAAAGAATAGGGAAGTGTCATCCTTGGGGAACTCAAGGTTACGATCCTGTACCACTTTTTAAGTTTAAAATCTATGCCAAAGGCGAATATCAAAAGTTTAATCTCCATGAATCTCTTCAGAGAAATGTAAAAGATTTAGAAAATTAATTAAATAGTATAAATTTTTAGTGATTCGAAAACGATTTTTTTTAGAATAAATTATCTTTGTACACATACACAAAATTAAAATATTAAGGATTTTATGAAATCAATAATAATTATTATCATATTACTTAATTCTTTGTTAGGGTTCTCGCAAGATTCAATAGACCAGAATTTGCCAAAGATTGAGTTCCGAAACCCAATTTTTGATTTTGGAGATATACAATATAATAGCCCAGGAAATCATAATTTTGTTTTTCGAAATATAGGGAAAGGGCCTTTAATTATTAAAAGTGTAAAATCGAGTTGAGGCTGCACCGTTCCTCATAAACCAATGAGTCCGATTAAGAAAAATAGAAAAGATAAAATATTAGTACATTATGATACAAAAAGAGTTGGAGCATTTCATAAAACAATAAGTGTTTACTCCAACGCATCTAATTCGCTAGTTAGAATTCAAATAAAAGGAAAAGTATTATCGAAGACAAATCATATATAAAAATATAAATTAAAGAATTAAGGATATGCCACAAATTTCGAATAGAGGTATTGAAATGCCAGAGTCGCCAATTAGAAAATTGGTTCCATTTGCCGAAGCGGCCAAAAAAAAAGGACGTAAAGTATATCATCTGAATATTGGTCAGCCAGATATCAAAACACCAGAAGTTGCTATTAATGCAATTAAAAACTGGGATCTTAAAGTAGTGGAATATAGCCATTCGGCGGGTAATATTTCTTACAGAAAGAAAATTATCAATTATTATAAAGGCATAGACATTGATATTGACGAGAATGAAGTGATGATTACTACTGGAGGATCGGAAGCAATTTCTTTTGCATTATTATCTTGTCTAAATCCTGGTGATGAGATTATTATTCCAGAGCCATTTTATGCTAATTATAATGGATTTGCAACTGCGGCCGGTATCAAAGTTGTTCCTATTACATCTAAAATAGAGAATGATTTTGCTCTACCTGCAATTGAAGAATTCGAAAAATTAATCAATGAAAAAACTAAGGGAATAGTAATTTGCAACCCTAATAATCCTACGGGTTATCTATATTCACAAGACGAATTAGATCGTCTTAGAGATATTGTTAAAACCAATGATTTGTACTTGTTTTCCGACGAGGTTTATCGTGAATTTGTATACGATGGAGCAAATCATATTTCGGCAATGCATTTAGAAGGTATTGAGGATAATGTGATTATGATGGACTCTGTTTCTAAACGTTATAGTGAGTGTGGGGTTCGTATAGGAGCGTTAATTTCAAAAAATAAAGCAGTTATGAAAACTGCTATGAAATTTGCCCAAGCACGATTAAGTCCACCATCGTTTGGACAAATAGTTGGCGAAGCGTCTTTGGATACACCAAAAGAGTATTTCGAAGAAGTTTACAACGAATATATTGAACGTCGAAATTTTATGGTCGAAGCCTTAAACAATATGGAGGGCGTTTTTAGTCCTTTGCCAAAAGGGGCTTTTTATACCGTGGTTAGCCTGCCTATTGATGATTCTAGTAAGTTTGCCCAATGGTTACTAGAAGATTTTGAGTATAAGAATCAAACTGTTATGGTAGCGCCTGCAGATGGATTTTATTCAACAAAAGGATTAGGTAAAAATGAAGTTAGGATTGCGTATGTTCTTAAAATAGAAGATTTAAAAGCTGCAATGGAGGTTTTCGAGAAGGCTCTAAAAGTCTATCCTGGCCGAACTATTTAGGTAGATATTAATAAAGTTAGACAATAATAATTAAATTATTATCGTTATCTTTATGTTTTGAAATAATACATGGGTTTAATTATTTCTCTAAAGTCTTGATTTAAAAACTCTTTTGTTAAAGATTGTTAAGTTTAATAGTCTTTATCAACGAATAATTGTTAATAAAATTTGTTAGTGAGCAAAATTTTTACTTATTTTACCCACTAATTACAGACATAAAACGTATAAAACACAATAGAAACAGATGAAAAAGCTACTAAACTTAGCCTTATTAACTTTCTTATTGACAACAGCTTACGGTCAGCAAGACCCGCAGTATAGTTTCAATATGTTTAATCATTTAGCTGTAAATCCTGGTTTTGCTGGTGCCAATGGTGGTATTTGCGTAAAAGGAATTTATCATAATCAATGGATGGGCTTTGATAAAAGCCCTGCCACTATGGTATTCTCGGGAGATATGGCTTTAGATAACATAAATTCTGGGGTGGGATTAAATATTCTCAAGGACGATAATGGATTTAATAGCAATTTTTATTTGAATGGAAATTATGCTTATAGGTTGAAGATAGGTGATGATGGAGATTTAGGTCTTGGTTTGGGAATAGGAATGCTGCAAAACTCTATTAGTGGGGAATGGAAGACACCTGATATGCTAAATAACCCGAACGGGAGTGCCGATGATGATCCGTTAGTCCCAAAACAGGAAGCACACATTAGTTTCGATGCAAACCTAGGGGTTTTTTATCATACTACGTTCGATAAGTATAACGAGATGTATGCTGGGGTTTCTATTACGCATTTAACTCAACCAAAATTTACAACAGACGCAGGAGCTGAAGGTAATTATTTTCCTAGAACATATTATTTCACAGGAGGTTATTACTATACACTACCTAATGGACTTATTCAGTTAAGACCATCGGTATTTGTGAAAACAGATTTTGTTGCAGCACAAACATCAATCAATTTAACAGCACTTTACAATCAAATGTTTTGGGGAGGAATGACCTATCGCTTTGATAACGATATAGCAATTATGGCAGGAGCCACACTCAAAAATAATATTTCTTTTGGAGTCTCATATGAAATAACATCATTTGGTAATGATTTAGGATCTGTAGGTTCGTTAGGGGTTATGTTAAAGTATTGTTTCTCATTAAGTAGTTCTAAAGGTAGAACAAGCTATAAGAGTGTTAGATTTTTATAAGAATTTTTAGTCAATTGAATATTGACATAAATATATAGGAGGTATTGTATGAAAAAAATATTATTTCTAGGAACATTAACAGTAATACTTGCCAGTTGTGCTAATTGGGGCAACGGAGAGTTAACGGGAGTTCAAAATAGACCATATTATTATTCTACTCAACCATACGGAATGCAATTTTGTAGGAGTGGTAGTTATCAAATGGGACCTAATGATCAGGACGTTTCTTGGGCAATGACTGCTGAACAAAAAACTGTTTCTATTAAAGCATTTTGGATTGACCAAACTGAAATTACAAATAATGAATACCGACAATTTGTATATTGGGTTAGAGATTCGATTGCTTATAAATTACTTGGAGAAAATGTTGACGAAGAAGAATACTTGATTACGACTAATGAGTTCGATGAAGATTTGGATCCCCCATATATTAATTGGCAGTCTAGAATACAATGGTATACTGATGATGAAGATATTCGTGAGACACTGAAAGAAATGTATTTGCCTGAAAATGAAAGATTTTATAGACAAAAGCAGATTGATACAAGAAAATTAAATTATGAATATTTTTGGATTGACCTAAAGCAAGCTGCGAAGAAACAATATTTTGGTGCGGAAAATAGAACTGCATGGAATTACGAAACTCAGAAATATGATGGCGAAATTATTGACCATTCAAAAGGAGCTACTCGTGGTGAAAAAATTGAGGTTAAAGATAGATCTTCATATATTATGAGAGATGTAATTAATGTTTATCCAGATACATTAGTTTGGATTAGTGATTTTACATATTCGTTTAATGAACCTATGACTAAGTCTTATTTCTGGCATCCTGCTTACGATCATTACCCTGTTGTAGGTGTAACTTGGAGACAAGCAAGAGCATTTGGTATTTGGAGAACAATTCTTATGAACTCATTCCTAAGAGAAGAAGGGCAGCCAACTGTTCAAGATTATAGATTACCAACAGAATCGGAATGGGAATATGCAGCTCGTGGTGGACAGAAAAACTCCATGTATCCTTGGGGTGGACCTTATGCAACCAATTACAAAGGCTGTTATATCGCCAACTTTAAACCAATGCGAGGAAATTATCCTGCAGATGGAGGATTACATACTGTAATTGTTGCTAATAATGATCCAAATGATTGGGGAATCTATGATATGGCAGGAAATGTGGCAGAATGGACAAGAAATGCTTGGAATCCTGCAGCTTATTCATATACAGACGATTTGAATCCTGATTACGAATACGAAACTCTCCCAGAAGATTTACCAGAGAAAAAACGAAAGTCTGTTAGAGGTGGATCGTGGAAAGATATTGCTATGTATATGCAGTGTGGTACAAGAACATATGAATATGAAGATACCGCAAAATCATATATAGGATTTAGATGTGTTAGAGAATTCCTAGGTCACGACTTTACCGATGGTGGAACAGGGTCTCAAATCTATTAACAATAAACTATTTTATTACTAACTAAATAATTTTACATTATGGGATTTAGCATTGGCGAATTAGTACAAAGTGAAAAGTGGAAAAAAATGATGGCTTATGTCTACGGTTGGGGAGCAGCTGTAGTATTAGCGGGAGCGTTATTTAAAATTCAGCACTGGCCAGGGGCATCTGTTATGCTTACTGCGGGTATGGGAACGGAAATTTTGATTTTCTTTATGTCAGCTTTTGAGCCGTTACACGAAGAATTTGATTGGTCTTTAGTTTATCCTCAATTAGCGGGAATAGAGGATATGGAAGATGAAATAGTAGGGCAACATGGTTCTACAGGATCTTCATCAGCATTAGAAAAATTTGATGCTTTATTAGAGGAAGGTGAATTAAGCCCTGAACTATTCCAAAACTTAGGAATGGGATTAACAAAACTTAACGATACCGCAGGAAAATTATCAGATTTATCAGATGCATCTGCTGTTACTAACGAATATGTTTCTAAAGTTAAGGAAGCCACTGGTTCAATGACAGGATTCTCTGAGACGTATAATCAGTCTGTTGAAGAATTAACAGCATCTAACAATACTGTAAAGAATGCAGGAAATCAATTAGCTGATTCTTATGCAAGGCTTACCGAATCCTTGAACAAAGAAAACGAGCAATCTATTGATGGAAACAAGACTTATGGTGTTCAGTTAGAAAATATGAATAAAAATTTAGAAGCCTTGAATGCTGTATATGAAATGCAAATATCAAATTCTAATGAGCAATTAGAGGCATCTAAACAAATTTATGGTGGTATCAATGCTATGATGGAAAGTCTTGAGTCATCAGTGGGTGATGCTAAGAAATATAAAGAAGAAATTGCACAATTAGGAACTAATTTACAGGCTCTTAATACGGTATATGGAAATATGCTTGCAGCAATGAACATCAACAATAATAATTAATCTTAAATCTAGATTAGATTATGAGTGGTGGAGCAAATTGTCCGGAAACACCGAGACAAAAGATGATTGGAATGATGTATCTTTTCTTAACGGCAATGCTTGCATTGAATGTTTCGAAAAGTATACTACACGCCTTTATTACAGTAAATGAAGGTCTGGAAAAAACTAACGAAAATTTTGAAGCAACTAATAAGCAACGAATAGGAGATATTGATTTCGCTTATGCTCAAGACAAATTAAAAGTACAAAAGTATAAAGAAGCTGCTGACAAAATTCAGGAAGAAACTGAGAAAATGGTAGTGTTTATTGATACTTTAAAGAAGGATGTAATTAATTTATGTGATAATCCGGAAGATCCTATTTATGGAGATACTGTTAATTTGGCACATGTACATGGAATAGATAACTATGATAAACCAGGACATTATTTCTTAGGAAATAGTAGTACTACTGGTGAAACTACTACTATGGATGGTGCTGGAGGAAGAGCTCCTGAGTTTAGACAAAAAATGGATGATTATCGTGCATTCTTAGTTAAGACACTAAAGGGAATAGGAGTGTCTCAGAAGGACTTAGATCAGATAGGTGATTTTGGTATCAATACAGCAGATAATGAAAATTTTGATAGAGAACATCCTGAAGAGAAATACTGGGCTTCAGCAAATTTTGAGCATAATACATTAGCGGCTACAGTTACTATATTATCACAGTTTGAAAATCAAATTAGAAATGCTGAGGGAATTGCATTAATTAAAGTAGGCGGATATATCGGTAAAACTGATATGAAATTCGATAAGCTTGAAGCTAGAGTTGTTCCTAAATCTACTTATGTAATTCAAGGTAGTGATTATGAAGCAGATTTGTTTGTTGCTGCATGGTCATCAACATCAAAGCCTAAAGTTATTGTAGGTCCTGCTAACCAGTTAGATACGATTAATTGGGTGTTTAAGGCTGGTGCAGATACAACTGTTTGTCCTGTTATTAATGGAGTAGGTAAATATAAAAGAAAAGGAAGTTCTTTAGGAGAGCAAAAATACGCATCTATTATTGAAGTTAAGAACACGTCAACAGGAGAAACCAAAACTTATCCGCTAAAAGTTGAAGGAGATGCTTATGCTACATATATGGTTGCTAAACCAGCTGCGGTTATTTCTCCTACTAAAATGAATGTGTTTTATATTGGAGTACCTAATCCGGTTTCTATATCAGTTCCTGGATTTGCTGCTGAAAAAATTAGTCCTTCTATGCGAGGTGGGTCGATAAGAGCTAAGAATAAAGGGAAGGGAGAATATCTTGTAAATGTAAAAAAACGTGGTAAATGTTATATTTCTGTTACAGCAATCGACGATAATGGAAATAAAACATCTTTTCCTAAACAAGAGTTTAGAGTTAAAAAAGTACCAGATCCAATTGCAAAAGTTGCAGGAGTTAGTTCAGGAAGTATTTCTAAAAACAAGATGGCAGCGGTATCTGGGGTTAAAGCAGATTTAGAAGGCTTTGATTTCGATATGAAAGCTATGGTTACAGGTTTTACTGTTACTGCTACAATTGGAGGATATGATAAGAGCAAAACATCTAATTCATATAAATTTACAGCTGCTCAAAAGAAAATTATTAAGAGTGTCCGTAAAGGATCTAGGGTAACCATCGAAAAAATTAAATGTAAGGTAGCTGGAGGAATACGTCCTCTTAGAGACATTTCATTAAAATTGAAATAAGATTAACAAAATCAATGTTTGTAATTTAATTTTCAAACATTGATTTTATAAAACATATAAAGATGAAAAAGTTAAGTATTCTTGTTGTTATTATTTTAGCATTTGTAATGTCTGGTTTATCACAGGATGTTATGGATGGTATCTATGTAAAAGAACATGTGCCTGTTCGCAAGCCAATTCCATATTATTATTTACGAGAAGCAGATGTGCAGTGGAGTAAAGTTGTTTGGCGTTTACTTGATTTAAAAGAGAAAGAGAATCATCCTTTATATTATCCTACAAAGCCAACAGATGATAGGGTTAGTTTAACTCAATTAATGGTTAATGGTATTACTAATGAGGGTATTTCCGTATTTGGAACTGATGACGAATATAATGAATTTAGTGAGGTAATAACACTTGAAGAAGTAAATACATTACTTGGAGCAACACCCGATTCTACAGAAGAAGAAGATTTGATGACAGGAGAGTTTGTTTGGAAGAAATGGGTTAATGATCCAAAGCCAGAAGAGGTTACTCGAATGTTAATGAAAGAAGAGTGGGCTTTCGATAAACAAAGAGCTAAAATGGAAGTTCGTATAATTGGTCTATGTCCTATTAGAAGGTACATTAAAGAAACCAATGCTGAGGGAGTTGATCCTGAAGAAGCCACACTTTCCGCATCAATGTTGTTTTGGGCATATTTCCCTTCATTCAGACCTTCTTTTGCTAGACAAGAAGTTTTTAATCCTATGAACGATGCCGAAAGAAGAACCTTTGATGATATCTTCTTTAAAAGAAAATTTGCATCTCACATTTATCGTATTACTAATGTTTATGATAATAGACAAATTATGGATTATAAGAAAGGAGAAGATTTATTATTAGAGGCAGAAAGGTTAAAAGATTGGATGTTCAAATTTGAACACGATCTGTGGGAATTCTAAAAATTATATTTAAGGTCGGTTAATCCCGACCTTTTTTTTTATAATAAAGTGTAAAATAATTATGATACAAAAGGTGAGTCCAAGAAAAATAATTATGGTTATTTCCTTAATAACTGTTCTGATTTTTAATACTGCACTTGCCTTTATTGTTGTTGATAATTATCTAACCCATTGGAGATTAATCATTATTTTCTCTATAATAATTTTTCTGGTAATATACGGAGTAAGTAGTTACCTTATTAATAAATTTTTTATTGATATAATAAATCCGATTTACAAGATAATTAGAACCGTAAAAGTTTTACCATTAACTATTGTAGACGAGATTGAAGATGCTGAATTTTCTAAAAATTTGGAACAAGAAGTGCAAAATTGGGCAAAGGAAAAAACCAAACAGATTAATCAATTAAGATTGATGGAGAAATATCGTAAGGAATTTATTGGAGATGTTTCTCATGAACTTAAAACCCCAATATTTACGATTCAAGGTTATATTTCTACATTGATTGAAGGAGGTATAGACGATCCAAATATTAATAAAAAGTATTTACTTCGTACTGAAAAAAGTATAGATAGAATTATTTCTATTGTTGAAGATTTGTTAACGATAAGCAAATTAGAAACCAATGAATTAGTTTTGAATAAAGAAAAATTTGATCTTACTATTTTGATTAATGAAATTGTAGAAATGCAGACTGATTATGCAGCCAAGAAGAAGATTACTCTAAATATAAAATTGAATAACTCGTTTATAGTTTATGCTGATAGAAAATTAATTTATCAAGTAATATTAAATCTTATCATAAACTCTATCAATTATGGGCGAGATAATGGCAGTACAGAACTATCTGTTTATGATATGGATCAAATAGTTATGGTAGATATTTCTGATAATGGGATTGGAATTGCAAAACAGGACATTCCCAGATTATTTGAAAGATTTTATAGAGTAGACAAAAGTAGATCTAAAGAAAATGGTGGAACAGGTCTTGGTTTATCTATTTGTAAACATATTGTGGAGGCACACCAACAGACTATATCTGTAAGTAGTCAAGAGGGTTTGGGAAGTTCTTTTTCGATCACCCTGGAGAAAGCTTAAGCATTTTGTTTTATATAACATATTAAAACTTCAATTAAGTATGATTAAATGTTAATATGTAGATTAGATATGTCGTAGATTTTACATAAATTTGGTAAAATTAATTTAAAAATATTAGTACACATGAATATTCACGAATATCAAGCAAAAAAAGTATTGAAAAGTTTTGGTGTGGCAATCCAAGAAGGTAAAGTTGCTAAGACATCCGAAGAAGCAGTGGAACAAGCCCGAAAGTTGACTGAGGAAACTGGAACGGAATGGTATGTTGTTAAAGCACAAATTCATGCTGGAGGAAGAGGAAAAGGTGTTATTAACGAAACTGGTTCTCATGGAGTTGTTTTAGCCAAAGGAATTGATAAAGTTGCAGATATTGCAAAGGGTATCCTTGGTGGTGTTTTGGTAACCAAACAAACTGGTGAAGCAGGGAAGAAAGTAAATCAAATATTGGTAGCTCAAGATGTTTATTATCCTGGGGATTCTGAACCAGAAGAATATTATATGTCTGTATTATTAAACCGTCAAACGGGAAGAAATATTATCATGTATTCTACCGAAGGGGGAATGGATATTGAATCTGTTGCAGAAAACACACCACATCTAATTTTTAAAGAAGAGATAGATCCAAAAGTTGGAATACAAGGTTTTCAAGCCAGAAAAATTGCTTTTAATCTAGGCTTAAGCGGTAAAGCATTCAAGGAAATGACAAAATTTGTTACAGCTCTTTATAACGCTTATGTTGGAACTGATTCTTCAATGTTTGAGATTAATCCAGTTTTGAAAACATCTGATGATAAGATTATTGCCGTAGATGCAAAAGTGAATTTAGACGATAATGCGTTATACAGACATAAAGATTATGCAGATTTAAGAGATCTTTCCGAGGAAGATCCTGCAGAAGTAGAAGCTGGAAAACATGATCTTAATTTTATTAAGTTAGATGGTAATGTTGGTTGTATGGTTAACGGAGCAGGTTTAGCAATGGCAACCATGGATATTATTAAATTATCGGGAGGAGATCCTGCAAACTTCTTAGATGTTGGAGGCGCTGCAAATGCTGTAACTGTAGAGGCTGGATTCAGAATTATTCTTCAAGATCCTAATGTAAAGGCGATATTATTAAACATCTTTGGCGGAATTGTTCGTTGCGATAGAGTGGCGTCGGGAGTTGTAGAAGCATATAAATCTATTGGATCAATCAATATTCCTGTAATTGTTCGTTTACAAGGAACCAATGCAGAAGAGGGAAAAGAGATTATTGATAATTCTGGACTTAAAGTTCATTCAGCAATTACACTTCAAGAAGCTGCAAATTTAGTAAAAGAGGTAATGGCTTAATAGCCAAAATAAAATAATTTAATTAGTATAATTATGAATATTCACGAATATCAAGGAAAGTCAATTTTAAAAACTTTCGGAGTAGCCGTTCCAGAAGGAATTGTTATAGATGACGTTAGTAAAGCAAAAGATGCTGCACAAAAAATTGGGACATCAACAGGTGTAGATACTTGGGCTGTAAAAGCACAAATACATGCAGGAGGTCGAGGAAAAGGAGGAGGCGTTAAGATTGCCAAGTCTCTTGATGAAGTGGAACAATTTGCTAATGAAATTTTAGGTATGCAATTGGTTACACACCAAACAGGTCCAGAAGGAAAAAAGGTGCGTAAATTATTAATCGAGCAGAGTATATATTATCCAGGACCTGGAGAAATTCAGGAGTTTTACATGTCAGTTCTACTTAACCGTCAAACAGGCAAGAATATTATTATGTATTCTACCGAAGGAGGAATGGATATTGAAACCGTTGCTGCTAATACTCCAGAATTAATATTCAAAGAAGAGATAGACCCTAAAGTGGGAATTCAGGGGTTTCAAGCTAGAAAAATAGCATTTAATCTTGGATTATCGGGACAGGCTTTTAAGAATATGACTAAATTTGTTGTAGCCTTATACAATGCTTACGAGGCTACGGATTCATCTATGTTCGAAATCAATCCTGTTTTTAAAACTTCTGATGATAAAATATTTGCAGCCGATTCTAAAGTAAATCTAGATGATAACGCTTTGTTTAGGCATCCAGATTTTGCTGCAATGCGAGATTTGACAGAAGAGGACCCAGCAGAAGTTGAAGCAGGAAAACACGACTTAAATTTTATTAAGTTAGATGGTAATGTCGGATGTATGGTTAACGGAGCAGGTTTAGCAATGGCGACCATGGATATTATTAAATTATCGGGAGGAGATCCTGCAAACTTTTTAGATGTTGGAGGAGCTGCCAATGCAGTAACTGTTGAGGCTGGGTTTAGAATTATTCTTCAAGATCCTAATGTAAAAGCAATTTTACTAAATATTTTTGGGGGTATTGTTCGTTGCGATAGAGTTGCTTCGGGTGTGGTTGAGGCATATAAATCTATAGGTTCTATAGATATCCCAGTAATTGTTCGTCTACAGGGAACCAATGCAGAAGAAGGAAAGGAAATTATTGATAATTCAGGACTAAAAGTTCACTCAGCAATTACCTTGCAAGAAGCCGCCGATTTAGTAAAAGAATTAATGGCATAATTCCTATAATATTCTGTTTCGAAATTCTTGTGACAGATACTAGAAAATAAAAACCCCCTACTATTAATTTAGCAGGGGGTTTTCTTTGATCACAAAATATTTTTATTCAAATATTATTAATATATCATTTTTTTCAACTGCAATTCCTGACTCACAAACCACTTGTTTTACAATCCCATCCAATGGTGCTTTAATATTATTTTCCATTTTCATAGCCTCTAATACAAGAAGCGTATCTCCAGAATTTACAGCTTGTCCCTTATCGACCAAAACATCTAATACCATACCAGGCATTGGTGCTTTGACATTATTCATCTTCTGCGAAGATAAATTATCCATTCCCAATTGCTTTAATAGCAAATCCAATTCATCAGAAACCTTACAAGTAATTTTATCATTATTAATTTTAAGAATAACTTCTTTACTTTCTTCTTTAATATCGACTAATTCAACCTTGTAAGAATTATTATTATATAAAATATGATGCTCGTTAACCGATGTATTAATATCTAATTTAAAATCTTTGCCATTTACAGACCCCTGTTTTAAATCTCCTCCTTTTAATTCGACCTCAAACGAAGTATCTTTTAATTGAATTGTATACATAATTGAATATTTTGCACTAAAATAAACATTTATAACTAAATATCGGCAAGTCAAAATAAATAATTCAGACAAGTTCTCTGTAACCTTTCCATTTTTATAGCCGTCTTAAAAGCTCTTAATGAATCAACTTTAATATCTTAAAATAAACTTTATCTTTGTTAGAGATACAAAATTAAAAAATAAAAACATGAGAAAATTACTTTTATTGGTTTCCGTAGTATTATTGGTTTTGGTCAGCAGCCAAGCGCAAAACACTAAACCTAATTATGGCATTGAAGATATTTGGCAACGTTACTCTTTTTACCCAAGGGCAGTTTACGGCATCCGATCTATGAACGATGGTGAGCATTATACTACTTTAGAAAATAATAGAATAAAACAGTATAAATACAAAGATGGCAAATTAGTAAAAGAAGTATTCTCTTTTAAGCAAGTCGAAGGAGACAAAAATTTTACAATTGACGATTATAGCTTTAATAAAGATGAAACAAAGATTTTGCTTGTTTCGGAAACCGAATCCATTTATCGCCATTCTTTTAGAGCCAATTTCTATTTATTCGATATAAAAACAAAATCGCTTAGAAACCTTTCCAAAGACGGGAAACAGCAACTTATGGGCTTCTCTCCTGATGGTAGTAAAATTGCTTTTGTTAGAAAAAATAATCTTTATTATATAGACCTAAAAAGCAATAAAGAAATTGCCGTTACCAACGATGGTGAAAAAAATAATATAATAAACGGAGCTCCTGATTGGGTTTACGAAGAAGAATTTTCTTTCTCTAAGGCCTATCAATGGTCGCCAGATAGTAAAAATATTGCTTTTATGCGTTTCGACGAAAGCAAAGTTAAAGAATATAGTATGCCAATATATAATGGATTATATCCTGAGAATTATACTTTTAAATATCCCAAAGCAGGTGAAGTTAATTCTAAAGTAAGTGTTCATATCTACAATCTAGAAGCTCAAACAACTAAGACTCTCGATTTAGGAGACAAGTACGAATATATTCCTAGAATAGAATGGACTAAAGATGCAAACACATTAAGCGTCCAACGACTCAATCGATTGCAAAATCATTTAGAAATTGTATTTGCTGATGCTGCTACAGGAAATATACAAGTGATCTATTCGGATAAAAATGATACTTACATCGAAATTTACGACAACCTAACTTTTACCGATGATGGGAAATATTTTATTTTCAGTAATGAAAAATCCGGCTATAATCACTTATACTTATACGATATTAACGGGAGCTTAGTAAACCAAATAACAAAAGGAAATTGGGAAGTTACCAATTTTAAAGGCTATAATCCTAAAACTAAGAAGCTTTATTACATCTCTACAGAGAATTCGCCAACAGAGCGAATGCTATATGAAATAAAAGTAGATGGTTCAGGTAAAAAACAATTAAGTCTGCAAGAGGGCGTTAATAATGTAGAATTTAGCAAAAGCTTTAAATACTATATTAATACATGGTCGGATGTAAATCATCCATATGTAGTAAGTTTACATAACGAATCGGGTAAGCAAATACGTGAACTAAAAAACAACGACAAAATGTTGAACTTATTAAAAAAATATCAATGGTCGGCAAAAGAATTCTTAACTGTAAAGAATTCTGATGGAATTGATTTGAATGCATGGATGATAAAACCTGCCAATTTTGATAAGTCGAAAAAGTATCCTGTATATATGGTTGTTTATGGTGGTCCAGGTCAACAGACTGTTATGAATCAATGGGATTATAATGCTATGTGGTACAACTTTCTAGCCCAACAAGGTTATATTGTATTTTCAGTAGACAACAGAGGGACAGATGGAAGAGGTTATAAATTTAGGCGAACAACCTACGGTCAGATGGGGAAACTGGAGTCTCAAGATCAAGCTGATGCAGCAAAATATTTACAATCTTTAGCTTATATTAACCCAGACCGAATTGGTATTCAAGGTTGGAGTTATGGCGGATATATGTCTACTTTATGTTTGGAGAAATATCCAAATATCTTTAAAATGGCGATTGCTGTTGCCCCAGTTACTAATTGGAGATATTACGATTCTGTTTACAGCGAACGTTATTTGGGTTTACCTAAAGACAATCCTTTAGGCTACGATGCTAACTCGCCTACAAACCCCGATTTAGTTAAACAACTTAAAGGTAATTTCTTACTCGTTCATGGTTCTGCCGATGATAATGTTCACCTTCAAAATTCAATGGAACTTTCGAAACTTTTGATAGAAGCTAATTTTGATTATAATCAATTTATTTATCCTAACAAAAATCACGGAATATACGGTGGAAATACTAGATTACATTTATTCAACAAATTAACTAAATTCACTTTAGAAAATTTATAGTTGATATTCTGTCTCGTCTTGAATAGTCGTTACAGGATTTTAGTAAAAAAATTAAATTAATTGAAACTACAGGACGAAATTTCGTCCTGTGGTTTTTAATTTATACCAATTATATAACGAATATAGCGTTATAGCTATTAATTTATTATGAGTAATGCTCTTTACGATTTCGTTATTTATTTCTTCCTTGATAAACTGAAGCAGTTATTTTTCAACATTGTCTAAATTTTTAAAGACTTTATTTTAGGATGATACTTTCTTATTTAAGAAGCTATTGAAACTTAAATACACTATAATAAATCCTTGGAGTTTTTAAACTTCTTTTCCAGCCAAATTGTAAGAGGGAGTCAAATAATAAATATCCGTAACCTTTATTTCAATCACCCCTTTTACAATTTTTTGAGGTTTTAATGTTAAGATCCACTTTTTACCTTTCTCAAATATTTCTCCTTTGGTATGATGAATAGCTTTTCCTTTTATTTGATAACCTACCGAATCTTTCCACAAAGCCAAAGCTACATTTCCATTTTGTTCGATATTATGAAAGGTTTTATTATGGAAGGTATCAATAGTCCAGATTGTTTCATCGTCTATTATTATTTTCGATGCTATGGCTGATACATTGGGTATTCCTTTTTCATCTACTGTAGACAATGCCATAATAGGAACTTGTTTAAAAAGCTGTTTTATTTCTTGTGGAAGTTTCATATTTTTTTCTAGATTTAGTATTACATTATATCGCTATAATTCACAACTTCTTTTATCTCTGGTATTTTTGATTTAAGATATTGTTCCACTCCCATTTTTAAAGTTATAATACTTGTAGGACAAGTTCCACAAGCGCCTAAAAGATTAACATAAACAGTTAAATCATCCGAAATATCTACCAATTCTATATCACCACCATCGGCCTGTAAAGATGGTCTTACATCTTCGAGCAAACTTTTTATTTTTATCTTTAATTCTATATTTCCCATTTCTACTAAACTTAAATTAATATTTATCTTTTGGTAAAAAATATATAATTGGAATTGCTAATAAAGCAAAGTATGTAGCCAACTCAAAAGTTAAATCTAAACCTATATAATCACCCAATACGCCAACTAAAAGTACAATTAGTGAATTAATCACAAAATTTATAGTCATATATATACTATTAACTAAAGCGGGCCGTTTGGTATTAGTATCTTGGAAAAAGGCTAGCAAAACAGGCCCCTGTGCAAAAAGCAATAAACCTTCGAAAATAAGCAATGGGAAAATAAAAAAACGATTAGCATGAAGAAATCCCCACATAATTACGGGACTTAATATTGCGGAGATTAATAAAATATTACGTTTACCAATTTTATCTGAAATATAACCTGCCCCAAAAGTTCCTACTGCTCCAGCAAACTGAAACACTGATAACGATATTCCCGCAAGCCACAATGACTCTCCGTTACTAGTTAAATAAATAGGTAAATATAATGTTAATGCCGATTTAATTCCTGCTCGGCTTAACACAAATGCGCCAACAAGTACAAAAATTGGAATAAGATGTTTGATGCTAGAGTTTGTTTTGTTAGCAAGTTCTTTACTTTTATTATTAACAATCTCTTTTACATTTTGTAGTTTAATATATAAAATAAAGCTAGCCAAGATTCCTAGAGGCATAACTCTATACGAGCCTTGTAATCCCCAATAAGCTATTGCTGCGGTAATAAGTAAGGGGCCAATGGAGCGTGCAAGTTCTCCGCCAACCATATAAAAACTCATGCCCAAACCCGTTTGATTTCCCGAAAAACGTTTTATGGCAACTGGCGAGGGAACATGAAATAACGAAGAGCTAATACCCGAAACAAATAATAATACTAAAAGAATACTATAAGATGGAGCTAAGCCCATAAGACTCATACTTATAGTAGAAATAGCTGGTGCTAAAATAATTAAATATTTCACACATATTCTATCGGCCATTAAGCCTATAAGAGGATTGAAAAGCGATGGGATTTTTCGAACTACATCCAATAAACCTACTAGCGATAAAGAAATACCCAATTTCTCGATTAACAAGGGCAGAATAGGTGCTAAAAACGAAGTATAAACATCGTGAAAAAAATGCCCAATGCTAAGGGTCAAGACTTTACTAGTATTAAAAGACTTTTGGGTCACTTTATTATTTATTTATATTCTCAAATAGTCACGAGTTTCTCCTTTTTCCCACTCTTCAATTACTAAAGAATAATTTTTTTGAATATTACGAATGGCTTCTTCGATAATAAGTGTGCTACTTAAAATTACGACAAACTTTTGTTGTTGACGAACGATATTTCTACCAAAATCCTTGCTTATTAAAACTTTTACTCCATGCGGTTTTAATAGAGCAGCAACCCCTTTTGCTTTATTAGGGTCGCCATGCTTTTTTTCTTCTGGACTTTTATTTGATATTGTATCTAATAAAAATGAATTTGCTTTTGAAATTTCGTAAACTAGATATTCTTTAGCTTCGCCAAAATGTTCTTTGGTAAAATCGTTCCTATTATCTGTTGCAAAAGCAACAATAATTTTTTCCATAATTAGCTATTTGTTTAGAATTAACAGCTACAAGCTGCTGAACCACCTTTCCAATTTGCTTGTTCTACAGCTAAAAAATGTTGCTTTTCTGCCTCATCCATTATACGCTCCGTAAACAAAAAATCGTATCCAAACGATTCTGCAAGAATCTGAACGGAACCTATCATGTCGTCTTTAATTGGAATATTTGCGAAAGGTAACGAAAATTCGGCCTTTACGAGTTGTCCTTTTACTTCTATCTTACTTAAGATTCCCAATTCTTTCAATGTTGAGTTGATTGAAGGATGTTCTACTAAAGCCAATACTTTTATTAAATCTTCTTCTGACATATTTTTCTTATTTTTAATATTTTATACAAAATAAAACAACTTTTTTATACTTATGAATGTTTTTAAATATTACATTCCAGGTATTCGTGGAATTTTTTTAAGTTTTGAATTTTTATAATAAAATCCCCAAGCCAACTTCATCCAATGCCCTAATACGGGGAGTGGAATTATAGTTTCTTTGTGATTGGTTCGTGTAATAAAAGCTGCACCATCTCCTGAATCCATCACACAAATAATATGTAATTTTTCCCAATAAGATTTTCGTTTCCCTTTATTGTTTAGCCCGTTATGAACATTATACGTACTTACATCTGCCATTACCTCTGCAATATGCCCTTGTTTAGACGCCCATTTTGGACCTTCTATTGCTGCAATATCTCCAATAGCATAAATATTTTTATGCCCCTCTACTCTACACAATTCATTGATGGCGACAAAGCCCGCAGCGTTTATCGGTAAGCCTGATTCTTTAATTACTTTATGTCCATCACCACCGGAAATATAGATTGTTAAATCAGATTCAATCTTCGATTTATTTTCAAATTCTATTGTGTTTTCTGTAAATTCTGTAATTTTCACTCCTACATGAGCTTTAACTTTATATCTTTTAAAAAAAACATCGAGCTTTTTATAAGGTTTATCACCCATCCTTTTCCCTAGCTCTTTCATTGGTGTAAAAAAGTTCAACTCAAACTTATCTCGTAAGCCTTTTTGTTTAATATAATGTGAAAAATTAAATAATAATTCAAAAGCGGGTCCTCCTCGAACTCCTGTTGCTGTAGGGTCTTTGGGGTTTCCTCCAAATCCAATGGCTATTTTACCATAGCCACGCACAATTAGCTTTTCTAATTCCTTCTGAATAACAATCGCCTCATCGGGTTTGCCACAAATAGAATGTGTGTACTCTAAACCTGGTGTTTTAACTTTATTCATTCCCATAGCCAAAAACAGATAATCGTATGTTTCTGTACTATGCTCCAATATAACTTGGTTATTCAAGTAATCTATTTTTGATACCTCGTCAATAATTACATCAAATCCGTGTTTCTCTTTTAACTGACTTAAAGGAATCTGAACATCTTCGAATTTCTTTTTTTTAGTTGGAATCCAAATGGAAATGGGATAAATAAATAGATAATTTCTGTTAGAAACAATAGTAACATTGTAACCGTATTTTCGAAGCTTAATAGCGGCTTCTACACCGGCAAAACCACCACCAAGCACAAGCATTTTTTTATTATTCTTCATATCAATTAGATTCCAATTTGTTAAGAAATAAGTCTACAATTATAAACATTATCAATATTACAAATATCTACATATATAAATATGTATGCAATACCTATGTTTAGGTATTTTCTTTGAAATAAATTTATTTTATTCTACGCAACATCGACCATGACCAAATCTTCCTGCAAGATTGATAAATTCATGATTTGAGCAATTAGGGCATGTTTCTATTTTGTTAATCATCTTTGTTTCAAATAAATACCCGCATTTTTT